>DKVI01000113.1 GCA_002491115.1 Lachnospiraceae bacterium UBA7182
TTCAAAAAGTTGTAAAGTGGTGTAGTAGAAAAGAAGTCCTGATTTACTATATTATATTTGATTACGACATTACAGATGAAAATAGTGAATTAAAACTTCAGATACAGGTAGATGTGCAGGTTTGCTAGCGAATACACAGGTATTCTCGTGTGCCATATGCTTTTTCAGGAATTGTCGATTGAAAGTATCTGCACGGAGCGGAGACTTTCATGAAAAAGGTGATTGTCTAGCAGATGTACAAGCTGGAGATAAATTTTTATATGAGAAGGAGACAGGGGCAATGGTTGATATTAATATGACGATTGCGGGCAATATACTTGCATTGCTCAAAAAACAAAATAAAAAACAGACAGATCTTGCAGATGCTATTGGGACAAATAAGCAGACGGTCAACAAAATGCTTAATGGTATGCGCATGATTAACGCGATTGAACTCAAAGCAATCGCGGAGTATCTTGGTGTGAAGATGGAAGAACTGACAAAAATATCTTCTGTATGCACTGATACAAGTGTGGTTCATACATTCATGGGAAAAGTACAGTCTGAACAAGCAAAGCAGGCTTTGGCAATAGCTGATGAAATTTCCGATATGATTCTATTCCATAAAAAGGTTCGTAGAAAAGGGAGTGCATTGATGGTTGCATGGGAGAATGACTAATGAGAGATGTCTTTGAGGAAAGCTTATTTCGTAAGCAGCCCAGACAATTTAATGAACTAAATGACGATGCGAAAGCTTTTGCCGCAAGTTATTGTGGAACTACGATCATCCGTGATTCTATCTTTGGTGTTATCGCAAATTATGCATGAAAAAAGAATTGCCGTTGGAAATCCTCAGATATCCGCTTAGGGATGATGAATTGTGGGCATTCACATTTGTGAAAAAAGTGACACTTTTCAAAGGAAGCTTTTTTGAGAGAACTAAAGGCGGACTGCGATGAGATTGGGGAGAGAAAAAATCTTGGCGAGTTAAAAAGCTATGTGCTGCTTCAGACGTTGAGCGTAAAACTTGGAGAGCAAATCTATATTTTCTGTTCTGATGATAAGAATGCACGAGCCGGAATCGTAAAACTTAGCGGAGTATGGTGTATCAGTGTACTATCCGTTTTCATGCATCTCTATAATGAGGGCAGTTTGTTGGAGGAGGATGCCAGGCCTTATATTCAGGCGTATCTTGATAATTGCTGGAAACATAATCAAACGACATTCAGAGTTCATGATGCTTCAAAGGAGATGAGGATATGTAAAGTCCCGTGCGAGCAGGTGATCAGGGAGATGTACGCTGGGAAATTAGAAGTGCTAAAGAATGGAAATTTGAGATACATGCAATAGAAAATCAAAGTAGATTCCTATCGTGAAAAATGCAAAACTTGCCGGTATGGAATCATGGGTCTTTTGATAGAGTGGAAATAGTAGTTTGTGAATATTAGTAATATTGATTGACATTGTCATGTAATATAGTATAATTGAATTACAAACAAATCAAGGAGGCGCTTGACATGGCAACTACATTGGTACAAGTTAGAATTGATGACGAATTAAAAAATCAGGCAACTGCTGTGTATGATGCATTAGGAATTGATTTATCTACTGCAGTGCGAATGTTTTTGAAAAGGTCGGTCATGGTAAATGGTGTTCCTTTTGATATGACGTTGCCAAAGACTGATTATAAAGCCGAAAGAGCAGCAAGAGCCCTTCAGGAGTTAAGCAATGCAGCGATGGAAAATGGAACTTCGGAAATGTCATTGGAAGAAATAAATGCTGAAATTGAAGCGGTTAGAAAGGAAAAATAACAATTTGTCAGTTGTGGGTTATGTTCCTTTTGATCGGATACCATTGGAAATTTGGCTTTGGATCTGAGTGATGTGATCCGGTTTAAAGGCGGTGAATTAATTGATTGAGCCACTTTTCTTTGATGCGGATTGTATTTCGGCATTTCTTTTGATTGATCAAGGAAATACAAGTTGGACCAATATATGAACTATGACGACTGACAGGGGATATCAGATTTGTTTATCTGGTATGCTCTGTTTTTGTAGTCTTTATGTACAAGGGGGATCCTTGGAAGCCTGGTGAAGAAAGGCATACTTAAAAAAGTTGGAAATGCGAGAAATGCGATCTATCAGGCGGGTGAAAATTTTCCGCAGGGGGAATGATGGATAAATAAGGGATTTGATGCAGTATCATATGGAAAGCAGAGGTGAGCGACAGAGTGTGGTGTAAAAATTGTAATATAGAAACAAATGAAAAGGATTGCCCAGTCTGTGGCGAAAATACAGTAGAGAACCTTCCTGTTAAAATATATTGATGTAAATGTTGTAAAACACCTGTAATCCAGGTAATAAATCAAGCGGATATAGGAATTTGCCCGATTTGTGGTGGAAAGACAAAGTATTTGTCTACAGATTTGCGTCCGGTATTTCCTGAGGAACGATTATTGCTGGAGATTCTTTTAAATAAAAAACCACAGGAATATTTGGAAAACTCGGTATGGGCTGTAAACAATAAATATTATATTGATGGAAAAAGTATTTCAATTCCTAGCAGTTTTTTTAGACAATCGATACAGATGTTATCAGTGAAAAGCTAAAACAATATGGGACAGATAATAGTTATGAATATTTTGATCATTATATGAAGATATTTATTACTGCGAATAAAAACAGGCTGAATTATTTGAAAGACGAATCTTTTGATTTTATAGAAAAGGCGTCAAATAAATTTGATGAAGAACAGCTGGTAATTTCTTTTTCTGGAGGAAAAGACTCAACTGTAACAGCTGATATTGTTACGAAAGCATTAAGTAATCCAAGTTTGATACATATTTTTGGAAATACGACGTTAGAATTTCCTTCTACAGTAGCATATGCTGAAAGATTTCGTGAAAATCATCCACAATCAATTTTTCTATTTGCAAAATTTGGCAGATTAGCACCAGAATTAGGCCCAAAATTATTACATGAAGTATTGATTCTTGACATTAAAACAAATGTTCCTATTTTATCTATACAGCCGTTTAGTCAGAATGGATATGAATATGCAGTTAAAGTTCGGACAATGAATGTTAAGGATCATGATAAACTGCAAAGAATGGCCGGATATCAGGTTCGGAAGTTTAATGCGTGCAGAAAGTGTCTGAAATGCGAATCAATCGAAAGGGATGCTTAGCAAGGGCATGGAACGTGCTATTGCTAAATTTTGATATTGAATAAGCATTTGCTATAGCGAACGGAAGCAGATAAAAGGTATGACAAAAACAATAAAGTATTATAACAAAAACGCTTCGGATTTCATTGCATCTACGCAGGAAGTAAAATTTCATGAAATCCAGGGGAAATTTGCGGGGAAATTATCTAAAGACTCCCTTATCCTTGACTTCGGCTGCGGTTCCGGCCGCGATACGAAGTACTTTCTTTCCCAGGGCTACCAGGTGGATGCCATGGACGGTTCGGAAGAAATGTGCAGGCATGCCAGTGCATACACAGGTATTCCTGTGCGTCATATGCTTTTTCAGGAATTGTCGTCTGAAAATATTTATGACGGCATATGGGCCTGTTCTTCGATTCTGCATCTTCCTTATGATGAATTGAAAGATGTGTTAATCAGGATGTCCCGTGCATTAAAGGAAAAAGGCATTGTTTATACTTCTTTTAAGTATGGAACTTTTGAAGGAGAACGGAACGGAAGATATTTTACGGATATGACAGAAGAAAAAATGGACAGGCTGTTGTGTGAAACGGCGGTCTTTTGCACAGAAGATCTGTGGATCAGTAAGGATGCCAGGCCAGGCCGGAGGGATGAAAAATGGTTGAATATCATCTTGAGGAAGATCTGAAGATAGAGCAGACAGATGTGATGACCGGAGATAAAAACCATGCCCGGTTTTTATATTATCAATTAAAAATGAGTATGAAAAAGGCAGATCGCATGGATATTATCGTATCGTTCCTGATGGAATCGGGTGTGCGTCTGCTGCTGGAAGATTTAAAAGAGGCACTGGGACGCGGGGTAAAGATTCGTCTCTTAACGGGAAATTATCTTGGCATTACGCAGCCGTCCGCTTTGTGTCTGGTTAAAAAAGAACTGAGTAATCAGGTGGATCTGCGTTTTTATAATGAGAAAGGGCGTTCCTTCCATCCAAAAGCGTATATTTTTCATCAAAGTGCAAAAAGTGAGATTTATATAGGTTCTTCTAATATATCCAGAAGCGCTCTGACCTCCGGGATAGAGTGGAATTACCGGTTTGACAGTCACAGGGATCAATATAATTTCCGATTGTTTTATGAGACTTTTGAAGACCTTTTTTATCATCATTCGATTATTGTTGATGATGAAGAGTTAAGAAAGTATTCAAAAAGCTGGAAACGTCCTGCGGTTGCAAAGGATCTGGAAAAATATGATGAAGCGGAAGAAGATCCCCGGATTGTTGAACTGTTTCAGCCACGGGGGGCGCAGATTGAAGCTCTATATGCATTGGAAGCGAGCCGGGCAGAAGGTGCGGTCAAAGGACTGGTGCAGGCAGCGACCGGTGTGGGGAAAACTTATCTGGCCGCTTTTGATTCCGCAGGTTATGAGCATGTCCTGTTTGTCGCGCACAGAGAGGAGATTTTGAATCAAGCGGCTCTTTCATTTCGGAATGTAAGAAAATCGAATGACTACGGATTTTTCAACAGAAAACGGAAAGATACGGAGAATGCGGTCATTTTTGCTTCGGTAGCCACACTTGGAAAAGATATATATTTATGTGAGGAATATTTTTTAAAAGATTATTTTGACTATATCATAGTAGATGAATTTCACCATGCAGTAACCGATCAGTACAGAAAGATCATTGACTATTTTACGCCGAAGTTTCTGCTTGGGCTGACTGCAACGCCGGAGCGGATGGACGGCAGGAGCATTTATGAAATTTGTGACTATAATGTTCCGTATGAGATATCCCTGAAAGATGCCATCAATAAGGGTATGCTGGTTCCGTTCCATTATTATGGAATTTACGATAAAACTGATTATTCTTGTTTTCGTCCAGAGAGAGGCCGTTACAGGGAAGACGATTTGAATCATGCGTATATCGGAAATAAAGAGCGTTATGAGTTGATCTATCGTCATTACATGAAATATCGTTCCCGGAGAGCATTGGGATTTTGCAGTACCAGACAGCATGCTGAGGACATGGCAGGGGAATTTTCCCGCCGGGGGATTCTGTCGGCGGCAGTTTACAGTGATGCAGACGGCGAATATTCGGAAGCAAGGGATATTGCCATTGAAAAGCTGAAAAGCGGTGAATTGCGGGTGATCTTTTCTGTGGACATGTTTAATGAAGGCGTAGATATTACTTCTGTGGATATGGTTATGTTTCTGCGTCCGACAGAGTCACCGGTTGTGTTCTTACAGCAGTTGGGCCGGGGACTGCGCAGGTGTAAAGGGAAAGAATATCTGAATGTATTGGATTTTATCGGGAATTATGAAAAAGCGGGACAAGTGCCGTATTTACTGAGCGGAAAATCCCGCCTGGATGGAACGATAGCCGACAGAATCTGCGAGGATTCTGATTTTCCGGACGGGTGTATCGTGGATTTTGACTTGCGGCTGATTGATTTGTTCCGGGAACTGGCCAGTAGAAACCAGACGGTAAAAGAACGGATTCAAAGCGAGTATTATCGTGTGAAAGAATTTTTGGGAAAGGTTCCGGGAAGGATGGAACTGTTCACCTATATGGATGACGCGGTGTACCAGCTTTGTATAAACCGCCCGGCGGAGAATCCTTTCCGAAAATATCTGGAATATCTTCATGAACTTGGAGATTTGACAGTGGAAGAACAGCATATTTATGACGGAATCGGAAGAGAATTTCTGGCTCTGCTGGAAACGACAGATATGCAGAAATCCTATAAAATGCCCATTCTGGCATCTTTTTATAACGACGGAGATGTAAAGATAGCAGTTACAGAAGCGGATGTATTACATCACTGGCTTACATTTTTTTCAACCGGAACAAACTGGAAGGATCTGAAAAAAGATATTACATATGAACAGTACAAGAAGATGACAGATAAACAGCACCTAAGTAATGCAAGACGCAATCCGGTTCATTTCCTGACTGTATCCGGCAAGGGATTTTTTGTGGAAAAGGAAGGATATATGCTTGCTATCCGGGAGGATATGGAGGAAATCCTGCAGGAAGATGCGTTTAAGAAACATATGAAGGATATCATCGAATACCGGACGATGGAATATTACCGGAGAAGATATAGCACAACAGGTTAAATGACAGGAGAAAAACGATGAAAAGAGAACTGGGTATAGCACGCTGCGGGCTGGCATGTTGTTTGTGTAGCGAGAATGAACATTGTAGTGGATGTAATTCAGGAGAATGTCCTGATAAAGAATGGTGTGAAAACAGAAAGTGTTCTATTGAAAAAAACTGTAGCCATTGTTATGAATGTACTATAGAATGCAGAAAAGGATTGCTGTCCAAAATCAAACCGTATGTTTTTACATTGTTCGCCAGAAAATACGGTGAAGCGGAGCTTTTGGATTGCCTTGAACGAAATGAAAAAAATGGTGTTGTCTATCACCGAAGCGGGATCAATGGTGATTATGATGAGTTTGATGATGTGGAGGAATTGATTTATTTTATCAAAACAGGAAAGAAATAAAGCATGAAAATGTATGGAATAAGTGAAGAAATAGAAAAGGAGTATTAAGTAATGGAAAAGAGTAAGGAGACCGGAAGGTATAGGACAGCGGTGGAACAATTTTTTAAAAGTATATTGGATCAGGATAGATGTTCCATAGTAATTTGCAATTTGGAGCATGAGATTATTTATATGAATCAGGCGGCGATAGATCATTATGAGAAGCGGGGCGGCGGTGAGCTGATAGGAAAAAACCTCTTAGAATGTCATAATCAGGAATCAAAAGAAAAAATACAGCAGGTGATTGACTGGTTTTCATCCGATGAGGCTCACAATATTGTATATACATTTCATAATGATAAGCAGAACAAGGATGTATATATGGTGGCTCTTAGAGAAGAAGGGGAGCTGATAGGATATTATGAGAAGCATGAATACAGAAATGCGGAGACTATGAAATTCTATGATTTATGGTAGGAGTGAAGATGTTGTTGTTCTTATAATTTCTGTGATGCTTGCAAACTCCATGGGATTCCTATGATGTTATCTAGTATTTTTCAAGCCATGAAACGAGAAGGTACTGTTGATGTTGATGGAACTGGACATAGTGCGAGATGGTATTTGAAAAAATAAATCTTGGACTAAATTAGTTCAAGAAAAGATGTTTTAGTTTAAGATTTAGTTCAAGAAAATGCTGAAACGCTGAAAACAGAAGGTTTTCGTCTTGGACTAAGCAATATATTTAGTTCAAGAATTAGTTCAAGTATAACTACCCAAAAACTACCCCAAAACCACCCAAAAAACTACCCAATTGTAAATAAATTTCACCTTATGCCCTCCGCCCGGAGAAAGGAGTCATGAAAAAATGATAGGAACCATTGTAAACACCTGCACGATTCTGACGGGAAGCGTGATCGGAAGTATATTTAAGAAAGGAATCAAAGAGGAACAGCAAAATGCGCTGTATACAGCCATGGGGCTGGCGGCCGCGGGGCTGGGGATCAATGCCATCGTCCAGAATATGCCCAACAGCCGGTATCCGGTACTCTTTATTGTAAGTCTCGCTTTGGGAAGCCTCATCGGGACGACGATCAATATAGACAGGCAGTTTCAGAAACTGACGGAAAAGCTTTCGGTGGGGCAGTTGAGTAAAGGCCTGTCCACAGGGATTCTTCTGTTCTGCATCGGGACTTTGTCTATCCTTGGCCCCATACAGAGCGCGCTATACGGAGACCATACCTATCTGTTTACCAACGCCACGCTGGATCTGGTGACTTCCATGGTACTGGCTTCCACTTACGGCATCGGTATGGTATTGTCCGCGGGCGTGTTGTTCTGCTGGCAGGGACTGATCTATGCCGCCGCGCTTATGCTGGGAAATTTTATGACCGGGGATATGATGACAGAACTGTCTATTGTGGGGGGCTTTCTGATCGCCAGTTCCGGGCTGTCGATCCTGAATATCAAGGATTGCAAGACCATGAACATGCTGCCGTCGCTGGCGATCCCGGTATTGTTCTGCTGGGTGATGGGGCTGTTCTCATGAGTAGGTGTTGATGATTTTTTCTGCCACCTGCCGTTTGGTGATACATAAATCCATGGCCTGCTTTTCGATATAGTGGTGCGCATGGGGTTCATCCATCTTCAGCTCATTGATCAGAAGCCATTTGGCCCGGTTCACAAGGCGGATTTCTTCCATCTTTTTTTCGATGGAGAGCGTTTTCTTTTCCGCTTTGCGCATCCGTTCTCTGGCGCTTGCCAGGAAGCGGAGCGCCTGTGCAAGCGCCTGCCTGGAGGTGGGCTTTGACAGAGTAAAGACGCCGTGGCTTACGACTCGGTCATGAATCCCCATGTAGATCTCGGATTTTACAAGGAGCAGCACAATCGTGCTTCCTGTGCAGGCGTCGATGGCGAACCGCACGCCCGTATCATCGGGCAGCGGCGTATTTACAATGACAAAATCAAAGTCCCGCTCGGCAAGGATTCTCTGCGCCGCGCTGACGCTGTCCACGGTCTGTACCGAAGAGAAAGCGGACTCGGGGAGCAGGGAAGATAAAGCCAAGTTCAGGTTTTCTGATGCAGAAGCGATAAGAACGCTGTATCTTCGTTCTTCCAGACTCATAGTTGATCCTCATTTCTGTGCTGGCTTATACATAGGCGTCAGTGACCGGCTACCTGTTACAGTAGATATCCAGGATAGAAGCAGGTATATGTGCCCGGATAAAATCACTGTTAAACGCGGCTGTCCGGGCATTTTCCAGATCTGCGGGCAGCTGTCGGAAACCGGCGAGGACGGACGCGTCGGCTTTATAAAGATTAAAGTCGGCGGCCGCAGGCAGGTCCGGATTGTGTTTCAGCCCGTACAGGCAGGCATAAAGAACCAGCGTGAACGCAAGGTACGGGTTGGCCGCGGGATCAGGGGAGCGAAGCTCTACCCGTCGGTCTTTCCCCACAGCGGCGGGGATTCGTACCAGTTGAGAACGGTTTTCATTTGACCAGGAAATATATTTGGGCGCTTTATGATGACCGAAGCGCCGGTAAGAACTGTCTGTCGGGTTTAAAAATACAGTCATATCCTGGACCTTTTCAAGGATGCCCGCGATCATGGGACCGATGGGGTCTGCATGTTCCGAAGCTTCTACGGATACATTGATATGAAATCCGTTTCCCGGTCTGTCCTCCAGCGGCTTTGCGCCGAAATCCGCGAACAGCCCGTTGCGGTGGGCGATCGTCTTGGCCACCGTGCGGAATGTCATGGCATGATCGGCGGTGGTGACGGCATCCGAGTGCCGGAAATCAATCTCGTTCTGGCCCGGTCCTTCTCTGTGGTGGGAGCTTTCCGGCTGGATGCCCATCTGCTCCAGCGTAAGGCAGATTTCCCGGCGGATATTTTCCCCCCGGTCGTCGGGGGCAATGTCCATGTATCCGGCTTCATCATAAGGGATTTTGGTAGGCTGTCCGTTGTCATCCAGTTTAAAAAGATAAAATTCCTGTTCTGCGCCGAAAGCAAAGTGATACCCGGCTTTTTCGGCATCCTGGACGGCTTTTTTCAGCAGTCTTCTTGTGTCGCACGCAAAAGGCCGCCCGTCCGGATAAGTAATGCCGGAGAACATATGGATGACTCTGCCGTGTTCAGGCCGCCAGGGCAGCAGCATAAGCGTCTCCGGTTCCGGATGAAGCAGAAGGTCGGAGTGCATCTCGTCCCCGAAACCGATCACAGAAGAAGCGTCAAAGGGGATTCCATAGGTGAAAGCCCGCGAAAGTTCCTGGGGCATGATTGATATATTCTTCTGTCTGCCAAATACGTCGCAGAAGGCCAGACGGATAAATTTGACGTCTTCCTCCTGAACGTACTGCATGACCTCCTGCTTTGAATATTTCATGGTCTTTTCTTCCTTCTTTCTCTTAATTCGCTACATACATCTGTTTATAGGGATTTTTGCTGTCCGGTGACACGACGGTGAAAGAAGAACGCATGATTTCTTCCGGATCACGGCCGAACAGGCTGCAATATTCCTCCACATGGGCTCGGATCTCATCTAAATCTTTCCCGTCTGCGTGTCTGGTTGTGACCTGCCTGGGGAACTTGATATTTTTACAGTCGCCCCGCAGGTACATCTTTCCGCCGTGCATACCGGTACACGGAAAATTCCCCACAATACGGCGTTCTTTAGCGTCAAGTCCCAGGACGATAATGCTGCCGCCGGCCTGGTATTCGCCCAGGAAGCTTCCCGCGACGCCGCCGATGACCATGACCGGCGATTTGTCTTTATAGGCTTTCATATGGATACCTGCACGGTATCCGGCATTGCCTTTGATAAATATTTTTCCGCCGCGCATGGCATATCCGGCAGCGTCGCCGATATTGCCGTGGATGATGATCTTGCCTTCATTCATCGTATCGCCCACCGCGTCCTGCGCGTTGGCGCAGACAATGATGGACGCGCCGTTTAAATAAGCCCCCAGAGCGTTGCCGGGAACGCCGTGAATGGTGATGGAATGACTGCCCATACCGGCAGCGATAAACCGTTGTCCGCGGCAGCCGGTTAAGATACAGTCGCTGTCTGCGGCGCGCAGCCGCTGGTTCAGTTCTCTGTGCTCAAGGTCTTTGATATCGATAGATACCATATTATATCACACCTCCGGATGTTTTTCTTATTTATTTTTTCTATTCTCCTGCATGGGAAATGCCAAGGATCTCAAGTTCTTTTTCCGTCAGTCCGATGCCCCGAAGCATCAGACGGTTGCCTTTCAGGGCTTCGATGGAGTTGATTCCCATGCCGCCCATCAGTTCCTTGATTTCATGCCGCCATGCAGTCATAAGGTTGATCAGGCGTTCGCTTCCTGCATCCGGGTCCAGCCTTTTCACAAGCTCGGGGTTCTGGGTGGCGATGCCCCAGTTGCATTTGCCGCTCTGACAGGTGCGGCACAGGTGGCAGCCTAAAGCCAGAAGGGCGGCGGTGGCCACATAACAGGCGTCCGCGCCCAGAGCGACCGCTTTGACCACGTCTGAAGCGCTCCTGATACTGCCGCCTGCCACTAAGGATACATGATTTCGGATGCCTTCATCCCGGAGCCTCTGGTCCACGGCTGCCAGCGCCAGTTCGATGGGGATGCCCACATTGTCGCGGATGCGGGTGGGGGCCGCTCCTGTGCCGCCCCTGAAGCCGTCGATGGCAATGATATCCGCGCCGCTCCGGGCGATTCCGCTGGCGATGGCCGCGATATTATGGACGGCCGCCACTTTGACGATAACGGGCTTTTTATATTCGGTAGCTTCTTTCAGGGAGAAGATAAGCTGCCTTAAATCCTCGATGGAATAAATATCATGGTGAGGCGCGGGAGAGATGGCGTCGGAACCTTCCGGAATCATACGGGTGCGGGAGATATCCCCAACAATCTTCGTTCCCGGCAGATGTCCGCCGATGCCGGGTTTTGCGCCCTGTCCCATCTTGATCTCGATGGCGGCGCCCGCGTTCAGATATTCTTCATAGACGCCGAAACGTCCGGACGCTACCTGGACGATGGTATTTTCTCCATAGCAGTAAAAATCTTCATGCAGTCCGCCCTCGCCGGTATTGTATAAGATACCCAGTTCGGTGGCGGCTCTTGCCAGGGACGCATGGGCGTTGTAGCTGATGGAGCCATAGCTCATGGCCGAGAACATGACCGGCATGGACAGTTCAATCTGGGGCGGCAGTTCGCAGATCAGCCTGCCCTGTTGGTCTTTTTGTACTTTTTGAGGCTTCTGGCCTAAAAACACCCGTGTCTCCATGGGCTCGCGCAGCGGGTCGATGGGCGGGTTGGTCACCTGGGAAGCGTTGATCAGGATCTTATCCCAGTATACGGGCAAAGGCCTGGGATTGCCCATGGAAGATAAAAGTACGCCGCCGCTGGCGGCCTGTTTATAGATTTCCTTGATGGTATCGTCGGGCCAGTTGGCGTTTTCCCGCAGGGTGCAGTCGCTTTTTACGATTTTTAAAGCCCGGGTGGGGCAGAGGGCCACGCATCTGTGGCAGTTGACGCATTTACTTTCGTCGCTGATCATGATGCCGCGTTTGGCGTCAAAGCTGTGGACGCCGTTGGCGCACTGCTTTTCACAGATGCGGCAGGAAGTGCAGCGGCTGTCGTTTCGGATTACTTCAAATTCCGGGTATATATAATTTATTTTCATCAGAATGCACCGTCCTTTACTCGAATGATGACAGGTTCCCCGCCGGCGGGCGCCCAGATATTCTCCGCATCCGGCTCCATGGCGCGGATGGCGCTTTCCTCGCTGGAGATAAAGACTTTATCGTCTTTTTCTCCGACGACCATGGAACGCAGTTTTAAGCGGTCATTGAGCGCCATCAGCCCGCCGTTAAAGCCGAAGACGATGGAAAAGGGGCCTGTGACCAGGAGGCTTGGGAAGAGTGTGCGAAGATAGATATGCTTCTGCTTGTCTTCCAGGTCTGTCTTGTCTGCAATGGTACTCCAGAAGGGCGCGGCAATGACGCTGGCGGCCTCGCCTAATGTAAGCCCCTGGATGCGCACCAGGTAATCCATGATGTAAGTGATGACTTCGGTGTCCGTCTGAAGGCTGCATTTATAACCGAACATTTCGATAAAGCGGCGGTTGGCGTCATAGGAAGAGATCTCGCCGTTATGTACGATCGAGTAATCAAGCAGTGTAAAAGGATGGGCGCCGCCCCACCAGCCGGGCGTGTTGGTAGGATACCGTCCGTGGGCGGTCCAGGAGTAGCCTTCGTATTCTTCCAGTCTGTAAAAGACACCCACGTCCTCGGGATATCCCACGGCTTTGAAAGTTCCCATATTTTTCCCGCTGGAAAATACATAAGCGCCGGGAAACTCCGTATTGATCTTCATGACCGTCCGGGCCACAAATTCTTTTTCGTCCAGCTGCAGAGACGCCAGGACGGATTTTAAAGGAGCTACAAAATATCGCCATATAACAGGTTCGTCTGTGATCTCCGGAATCTTGCGGGTAGGGATGATCTCGGATTTGACGATCTCGAACCGTTCTTTTAAGAAAACTTCACAGTCTTTGCGCGTGGCGCGCTCGTTAAAAAACATATGTAAAGCATAAAAATCTTTGTATTCAGGATAAATCCCATATCCTGCAAAACCGCCTCCCAGTCCGTTGGAACGGTCATGCATGGGCTTCATGGCCTGCGCGATCCGCTCGCCGGTCATCCGCTTTCCCTCTCTGGAAATGACGGCGGTGATGGCGCACCCTGAAGGAATGCGTACCTGGCCTTCTAATTTCATCTTTTTTCAGTCCTCTCTGGAAAAATAAGAGCAAAAAAGCGCTCATTTTGGCGCAGATATACACAGGTCTGCACTAAAATGAACGCCTTTGCTCATTACAAAGTACTATATAACAGAATCGGGGAGCTGTCAAGGAAAATGTGCAGCGTCCAGCGTGGTTTTCTTTGTATTATATATGGAGAAAGACGCTGCTTCAAGTGTTTCCGGGGGAAGTTCATAAACCTTGCGTTACCATGCCCTCCGTGTTAAAATTAGGCTACACCAGACAGAGAGGAGCGTAGAACCATGGGGATGTTCGTGAATCCGGATAACAGCGCGTTTTGTGTTGCGTTAAATTCGGAGATCTATGTTGATAAGACCATGCTGCTGGCATATACGAATAAAGTGATGGATACAAACAGTTGTTTTATATGCAACAGCCGTCCGCGCCGGTTTGGAAAGTCGATCACGGCGAATATGCTCACTGCGTATTACAGCAGGGGAAGCGATTCAGAAGATCTGTTTGAAGATAAAAAGATCAGCAGATGCGGTTCGTACAGAGAGCATCTGAATCGATACGATGTTATTCGTTTTGATTTGCAGTGGTTTCTTTCTTCGTCAAAACCGGTGGAGACGATCGTGCCGCGGATCGAGGAAAGCATCATTGCGGAATTGAAAGAATATTTTCCGCAGGAGATTTCATCCGCGGCGTTCTCGCTGCCTGAGGCGCTGGCCGCAATGCATAAAGCGTCTGGCAGGAAGTTTATCATAATTATTGACGAGTGGGACGCATTGATCCGTGATGAGGCGGAAAATACGTCTGTGCAGGAAACGTATATAGATTTTCTCAGGAGTCTGTTTAAGGGTACGCATCCCACAGAATTTATTCATCTTGCGTATCTGACAGGTATTTTACCTGTTAAAAAGCTGAAAACCCAGTCTGCTTTGAATAACTTTGAGGAATTTACCATGTTAAGTCCGGGACCTTTCGCGCCGTTTATCGGTTTTACTGAGGAGGAAGTCAAAGAACTGAGCAGACAGTATCACAGAGATTTTGAGGAAGTCAAGAGATGGTATGACGGATATGTCTTTGCATATGCGGCGCCTGTGGATGAAACAGCAGGTCATGCAGACAGGCTGCAGGTGTATAACCCCATGGCTGTTGATCAGGTGATGAGGCGCGGCGCGTTTGAAAGTTACTGGTCTAAAACAGGTACTTATGATTCCATTGTGCCATTGATTGGCAGAGATTTTGACGGGCTGAAAACCTCGGTTATAGCCATGTTGTCGGGAGAAAGCGTAAAGGTAAGGACAAGAACTTACCAGAATGATATGGTCAGTTTTAAAAATAAAGACGATATTTTGACAGCATTGATTCATCTTGGCTATCTGGCTTATGATCAGAAGGATAAGACAGCCTTTATTCCGAATGAGGAAATCCGCAGCGAATTTATTGATGCGATAGAAGACGATAAATGGGATGATTTGCTGAAATTCCAACAGAAGTCAGAAACGTTATTAAACGCGACACTGAATATGGATGAAAAAGCAGTTGCAGATATAATTGATGAGATTCATATGGGGTGTACTTCTATTATTCAGTATAACGATGAAAACTCTCTGAGCAGCGTGCTGGCCATTGCGTATCTTAGTGCGATGCAGTATTATTTTAAACCCGTAAGGGAGTTGCCCACGGGCAGAGGGTTTGCGGATTTTGTGTTCCTTCCCAAGACAGCGTATGTGGGACAACTGCCTGCGCTGGTAGTGGAATTGAAATGGAATAAGAGCGTAAAAACTGCGATCCGGCAGATCAGGGACAGACAGTACACCAAAGCGCTGGAACATTATACTGGAACAATTCTGCTTGTCGGGATCAGTTACAGTAAGAAAAATTCCGCGCATAAATGTCTGATTGAAAGGCTGGATGTGAAAAAATAAAAAACAGGGGTTGACAAATCCATTTAAATGGTGCATAATGCAGACTATGAAAGGCAAGGGCGTCTTTGAGTTACAGACTCAGAGGCGCTTTTTCTTTTTATTTTTAAATGGCAGACAGAAAATAAAGGCAAAGGCGTCTTTTTGTATGAGTACATAAGGGACGTCTTTGTTTTTATTTTGTCCAGAATGAAAAAGGAGTGTATGGAATATGGAAAAAGTATCTGACTATTTTGGATGTATGGTATTTGATGACAGAGTGATGAAAGCGACTTTGTCCGCTAAAGTATATCAGTCCTTGAAAAGAACGATGGATGAGGGCGTGCGGCTGGACCCGGGCGTGGCGGATGCGGTGGCGGCAGCCATGAAAGACTGGGCGGTGGCACACGGAGCTACCCATTATACCCACTGGTTCCAGCCTCTGACCGGCGTTACGGCAGAGAAACACGACAGCTTTATCTCCCCGTCACCCGACGGCGGCGTGATCATGGAGTTCTCGGGAAAAGAACTGATCAAAGGAGAACCGGATGCTTCTTCTTTCCCGTCCGGAGGATTAAGAGCTACTTTTGAGGCCAGAGGATATACCGCCTGGGACCCTACCTCCTATGCATTTATAAAAGGAAAGACTTTGTGCATTCCCACCGCATTCTGTTCTTACGGCGGGGAAGCGCTGGATAAGAAGACGCCGCTTTTACGTTCCATGGAAGCTTTAAATAAGCAGGCGCTTCGTATCTTGAGACTGTTCGGCAACGATTCCGTCAAATGTGTCCGCACTTCTGTGGGACCGGAGCAGGAATATTTCCTGATCACCAAGGAAATGTACGACCAGCGTCCGGATCTGCGCTTTACCGGAAGGACGCTTTTCGGCGCCAGATCTCCCAAAGGACAGGAGATGGACGATCATTATTTCGGCGTGATCAAGCCAAGAGTCGCGGCTTATATGGAAGAACTGAACCATGAACTGTGGAAACTGGGAATCCTGGCCAAGACAGAACATAACGAGGTGGCACCTGCGCAGCATGAGCTTGCGCCCATCTATACGACGACCAATATTGCCACAGACCACAACCAGCTTACCATGGAGATTATGCAGAAAGTGGCTGCAAAACACGGACTGGTGTGCCTGCTTCACGAAAAACCCTTCGCGGGCGTCAACGGAAGCGGCAAGCATAACAACTGGTCCATCTCCACCGATTCCGGCGTGAACCTTTTATCGCCCGGAGAGACGCCTTACGAAAACGCGCAGTTTCTTTTATTCCTGTGCGCAGTCATTAAAGCGGTGGACGATTATCAGGACCTTCTTCGTATCTCGGTGGCAACGGCAGGCAACGACCATCGTCTGGGAGCCAATGAAGCGCCGCCGGCTGTGGTATCGATTTTCCTGGGAGACGAGTTAAACGCGGTTCTGGAAGCGCTTGAAACCGGAGCGCCCTACAGCGGTACAGAAAAGACGCAGATGAAATTGGGAGTCAGCGTGCTGCCCAGATTCAACCGGGATACCACAGACCGCAACCGTACTTCACCTTTTGCGTTTACCGGCAACAAGTTTGAATTTCGTATGCTGGGTTCTTCCAACAGTATTGCCTGCGCCAATATTATGCTTAACAGCGCGGTGGCGGAAAGCCTGAAGATCTATGCGGACCGCCTGGAAAAAGCAGAAGATTTTGAGACTGCGCTTCATGATATGATCTGCAAGACGATTAAGGATCACAAACATATTATTTTTAACGGAAACGGATATGACGATACATGGATTAAGGAAGCCACAGAAAACCGCGGCCTTTTGAACTACCGCACCACGCCGGACTGTATGCCGCATCTGCTGGATAAGAAAAATGTGGATATGCTGACTTCCCATAAAGTATTCTCCGAGACCGAGTTAAAATCCAGATGCGATATCATGCTGGAAAATTACTGCAAGGCCGTGCTGATCGAGGCTAACACCATGATCGATATGGCGAGAACCCAGATCGCTCCGGCTATTGAGGAATACACCCTGAAACTGGCGCAGACGGCGGCGGCGAAAAAGGCGCTGGATGTAAGTCTTGGCTGCGGTTACGAGAGCGGGCTGGTCAAGAAACTTTCCGGACTGACCGACAGGATTGCCGTAAAGGTAACGGAACTGGAAGACGCGGTGACGGCGCTTCATACAGCGGAGGACATTATCGAGGAATCTTACGCGATCCGGGATACCCTGCTTCCCAAGATGGGAGAATTAAGGCTCGCCTGCGACGAAGCCGAGACGATGACCGCCAAAGATTACTGGCCGTTCCCGACTTACGGGGACCTGCTTTTCGGCGTACGCTAGACCCGGAGACTTTAACTTATTTAGGAGAATGAAAATGTCAATTGAGGAGATTACAGAACTTATCAATGAGGCGGTCACAGGCGAAGTATTCGGCGTCTGGTTCCTGATCGGAGCCGCTCTGGTATTTTTCATGCAGGCAGGTTTTGCCATGGTGGAGACAGGATTCACCCGGGCGAAAAATGCCGGAAATATCATTATGAAAAACCTGATGGATTTTTGCATCGGGACAGTTGTATTTATCTTGCTTGGTTTCAGTTTGATGATGGCGGAAGATTACGCCTTTGGATTTATCGGGATACCCAATCTGAAGATTTTTACAGACTTTGGCGGGTTTATTGAGGGAAATGCTTCCAGCTTTGTATTCAATCTGGTGTTTTGTGCCACGGCGGCGACGATTGTGTCCGGTTCCATGGCGGAGAGGACAAAATTTATATCCTACTGTATTTATTCAGGCGTGATCTCGTTGTTCGTATATCCTGTGGAAGCAGGATGGGTATGGAATTCGCAGGGATGGCTGGCACAGATGGGATTTCATGATTTCGCGGGTTCCGCGGCCATCCATTCCGTGGGCGGCATCACCGCCCTGATCGGCGCGATGATGGTCGGTCCCCGTCTTGGAAAATATGTAAAAGACGCAGAAGGAACGGTTAAAAAAGTCAACGCCATTCCGGGACATTCGATTACGTTAGGCGCGCTGGGTTGCTTTATCCTGTGGTTTGGATGGTATGGTTTTAACGGCGCGGCGGCCTGGGACGGAACTTCCCTTGCGTCGATCTTTTTAACCACCACCATCGCGCCGGCAGTGGCGACCTGCACTACCATGGTCTATACATGGATCAAAAACGGCAAACCGGATGTGTCCATGTGCCTGAACGCGTCTTTGGCAGGTCTGGTGGGGATCACCGCGGGCTGCGACGCGCTGAATGCGCTTGGTTCACTGATTGTAGGTGTTGTTTCCGGTATTCTGGTCGTAGTTGTAGTTGAGTTCCTTGATCTGAAGCTTCATATTGACGACCCGGTCGGTGCGGTGGGTGTACACTTTGCCAACGGCGTCTGGGGAACGCTGGCGGTGGGTCTTCTGGCAGATCCTCTGGCTCCGGCGGGCCTGGAAGGCCTGTTATACACAGGAAATGCAAGGCTTTTAGGCGTGCAGGCGATGGGAATCGCTGCCATTTTGATCTGGACAGCCGTACTGATGACCATCGTTTTTGCAGTCATTAAGAAAACGGTAGGGCTTCGCGTATCGCCGGAAGAAGAAGTCAAAGGTCTGGACAGCACGGAACACGGACTTCCCAGCGCCTATGCGGATTTTGTACCCGCAGTGGAAAGCCTGGACTACGGCGTATGGGAAGAAGCCACTCCGGTTGCCGGAGATACGCCGGTGGCGGAGGCCGTTCCGGTGAAAAAAGTGCCTGCATTCGAGGAAGGCGTGCCGAAGTTTACCAAGGTGGAAATCGTCTGTAAAGAGTCCAGATTTGAATCGCTGAAAACCGCGATGCTGAACATCGGGATCACCGGCATGACCGTCTCTCATGTGTTAGGCTGCGGCATACAGAAAGGAAAACCGGAGTACTACCGCGGCGTTCAGGTAGAACCCAGCCTGCTGCCGAAGATCCAGGTGGACATTGTAGTCAGCAAAGTTCCCGTCCGGACCGTGGTCGAGACGGCCAAAAAAGTGCTGTACACCGGCCATATCGGGGACGGAAAAATCTTCGTATATGATGTGGAAAATGTAGTAAAGGTCCGCACCGGCGAGGAAGGCTATGACGCCCTGCAGGACGTAGAATAAAACAAAAACGATCACAGGAGTTTTAAAATGGATTTGCACGAAGAATGCGGAGTATTTGGAGTGATCAGCCCCCAGGCCACAGATGTGGCGGGGGCTGTATATTATGGATTATATGCCCTTCAGCACAGAGGGCAGGAAAGCTGCGGCATCGTGATCAATGACGATGGCGTATTTTCGTCTCATAAAGACCTGGGGCTGGTAAGCGAAGTATTTACAGCAGACACGCTTTCCAGGCTGCCTGCGGGAAATATGGCGGTGGGGCATGCGCGCTATGGGACCACGGGCGGCACCGACCGGAATAACTGTCAGCCCATCGAGGTCAATCATCAGAAAGGGAAGATGGCACTGGCCCACAACGGGAATTTAAGCAACGCGGCAGCGCTGCGCAATGAGCTGGAATTGTCCGGCGCTATTTTTCATACCACAAGCGATACAGAGATCATCGCCTATATTGTAACCCGGGAGCGGCTTCGGACTTCATCCATCGAAGACGCTTTAAGCGCCGCCATGGATTCACTGGACGGCGCTTATTCTCTTGTTCTGATGTCGGCGCAAAAACTGATCTGCGCCAGAGATCCCTATGGATTCCGCCCCCTGTGCTATGGAAAGACGCCCGACGGGATGTATGTGGTCGCTTCCGAAAGCTGCGCCTTAAAAGCGATCGGAGCGGATTTCATTCGCGACCTGGAACCCGGAGAGATCCTGGTATTTAACCAGGAAGGCATCGTTTCCAGAAAGGAGCATTGTAATAAGAAAGAAAAGAAACTTTGTATCTTTGAATATATCTATTTTGCCAGACCGGATTCCGTGATCGACGGCGTATCGGTTCATGAAGCACGGGTCCGGGCGGGAAAGATCCTTGCAGGAGAGTGTCCGGCTTTGGCGGATCTGGTCATCGGCGTCCCCGACTCCGGGCTGGACGCCGCGCTGGGATTCAGTATGGAATCAGGGATTCCTTACGGAATCGGACTGATTAAAAACAAATATATCGGCAGGACCTTTATTTCGCCCGGCCAGAACACACGGCTGGATCAGGTACGGATTAAGCTAAGCGCGATAGAAGAAAGCGTAAAGGATAAGCGGGTCGTCCTGATCGACGATTCCATTGTAAGAGGAACCACCAGCGGACGTATCGTCAAACTGTTAAAAGAGGCGGGCGCCAGGGAGATACATATGCGGGTTTCTTCGCCTCCTTTTATGCATCCCTGCTATTATGGTACGGACATTGATTCCGAAGAAAATCTGATCGCCTGCCATTACAGCGTGGAGGAAACCGCCCGGATCATAGGCGCCGACAGTCTGGGCTATCTGCCGGCCGGCAAGCTGGGCGCGCTGATCGGAAGCGGATGCCGCGGCTACTGCAGCGCCTGTTTTGACGGAAAATATCCCACATCTGTCCCCACCGATACAAGAAAGGACCGGTTCGAGAGAAAACTTTCTGAGAAAGGAATTGGAAAATCTGTAGATAATTAAAGCCTTTGTGGCAAGAAAATGCAAATTTTGTTGAAACAGATAAAAAATAACCGTCAGAATCAACAAGAATCATATAGCGATCCGGTAAAAAAATGTGTAATGTTTATTCATAAATATTTTTCTGCTGCTTCATAAAACATCCTCATTTCACCTTTTGATAAAAACAAGAGGAGGTACTTATGGACAGAAAAATAGAAGTGGATAAAAACGGGGCTGTTACACAGGCGGATACAGGGAAATTGACGCTGTTCACAAAAGTGGCCTATGGCTGCGGGGATACGGCATGTAATATAGTGTTTGGTATGATCAGTACTTTGCTGACGCTGTTTTATACAGACTATGTGGGCATCCCGGCCATTACAGTAGGTATGGTTATGCTGATCTCCCGTATATTTGACGGGTCGTCGGATCTGATCATGGGCTTTATCACGGAAAGGACAAAGTCCAGATGGGGGCATGCCCGTCCATGGATTCTGTGGATGGCAGTACCTTATGCGCTATCAGCAGTTTCACTGTTCACCGTACCGCAGACCAATGAGACCGTTCAGTTCTGGTATATATTTGTGACCTATAATTTGACGACAACCATACTGTATACAGCGATCAATGTACCTTACGGGACTTTATCTACAAAGATGACGCGCAGTTCCAGGGAAAGAGATTTGCTCTCTGTTTTCCGAATGTCCATGGCGCCGGTGGGGCGTATCATTGCAGTAACATTTACCATGCCCGTTGTAAAGCTTTTCGGAGATAATCAATCCGCATGGGTAAAAGCGATGTCCATGTGGGCGCTGCTGGCGGTCATCATGCTGTTTATCTGCTTTTGGAAATGTGAAGAAAAAGTATATATTGAGGCTGCAAAAAAAGAGAAGACCCCTTTACTAAAGAGCATAAAGGCATTGGGTACGAATCAGTATTTCTGGGCCTCCCTGATACTTTGGACGGTAACCTGCGTACACGGTACTCTGGTAGGGACGGATCTTCCTTATTACTGCAAATATATCTTTGGGAATGACAGTTGGATGTACAGCGTTATGTATCTGGCGGAAGCAGGTACGCTGATTGTGGGCGCTATGCTCTGTCCGCTTCTGTTAAAAAAGATGAGCAAACGGGATCTGTCTTTGGCGGGCTGTGTGATAGCCGTTGCCGCGCATGCGCTGTTCTTGATAAACCCGTACAGCTATGCATGGGCATTGGGAACAAGTATCATACGCGCACTGGGAGAGGCGCCATTGACAGCAGTTGTATTCGGCATGATGGGGGACGTGGTCGAATTTGGCCAGTGGAAATCGCATGTGCGCCAGGAAAGCCTGATATTTGGAGGCGGAAGTCTTGGATTCAAGATTGGTACAGGTATTACAAGTGCAATCGTTACAAGCCTTCTGACTTACAGCGGATATATAAGCTCAGCGAATGAGGCGGTGGTGCAGCCGGAATCAAGTATACAGATGATCTTAAATATCTACAAGTTCGGGCCGATCCTGATCTGGCTGATCGCGGTGGTTACACTGGTATTCTATCAGTTGGACAAAAAATACCCAGCTATTATGAAAGAATTACAGGAACGTGAGGCAAGAGGAGAGATGTAGGGCGGTTTTATGCTGTAAAGTTCGTTTCTCTTTAAAAACACCGGAAGACCCTGGTTTTTGCAAGGGCTTTCCGGTGTTTGTTTTTCATGGACATATATCATCCTTCTAACATATTATCTTATTTTTTTCCGGGTTTTTTATTCGTATAGTTCTTACGGTATTCACTTGGAGACATCTGAACATATTTTGCAAACATGGAGTTAAAATGACTTAGATTGTTATAGCCTACCATTGAAGCGATCGTAGTGATGGAATACTCTGTATGAATCAGGAGGCTTTGTGCTTCGCCGATCCGGCGATGTAAAATATACTGAATGGGGGAAAAACCTATGTTATCTTTAAATACATGAGCCACATAATAAGGGTTGATATGCAGTGCCTCTCCAATGGTTTTCAGCGTCAGATCTTCGTTATAATGTGTGTCAATATACCGCTTGATTTCTTTACTTAAAAGATTTGCCTTTTTGTCCATATGATCCGGCTCGGTTCTTGACCTTAATGCGATCTCGTATACTAATGTCAAGATACCGCAGGCAATATAGGAACAGGTTTCTACGGTCTGTTCTGTGTCAGAGGCCAGGAGCGTATATACGATGCTGAACAGGTTCTCCAGCATATCGCTGTATTCAAGAGCCTGTATATGGGGGCATGCGTCCTTTCTGGCGAGGCAGTTCTTTGGAAGTCCTGTGATCTTTACATCTGTCAGGGTCAGGCAGTATGTATTTAAGTTCTGGCAGTGTTCAGGGACATCATCATGCAGGACGCCTTCATTACAGATAATAATATCTCCTGTCTGAAGGGGATATTTTTTTTCTTCCACAATATAAAATCCCGTACCGCTCCTGACGAACAAAATCTCCAATTTGTCTTCATGGCTGTGAAGCAGTCTTGGATGCGCTCTAAAATGGGAGTCTATCTTGCTTACGGAAATCAGCTTTGGAAGGGCGTAGTCTTCAAAGATGGATGAAACTTCATGTTTTATAAAGCATTGTATCATGGAACTGCCTCCTTAAAATATTACCAGAACAACGGCGTTTCAGGTGCTTTTATTTTATATTTTTATGAAGAAAAAGTAAAGGAATGTTATTTTGTTAACAAATATGACAATATACATTAAAAATGAAAAGAAAAAATGTGAAAAACTGCCTGTTTTCAGACAAGAAAATTAAAGCAGATAAACGGGATAAAATCTATAATGTGTGTAAGGTGAGATGAGGAACAAGATGGTAGAAGAAAGCAGATAAAGGAGGTATATTCCATTGAGAAGTTGGAAACTGGCAGTTTCGACAGCAGACAGGGCGCCGGCTTCTGCACCCATCCTGTTACATGGAACAATCAGCGATAATCTGGTACAGGCAGGAAAGTTAGGCTATCAGGCAATCGAAGTACATACAAGGGAGACGGAAGAGTTCGATTACCAAGCCATAAAAGAAGCCGAAAAAAAATCGGGTGTAAAAGTCTGTATGGTAATTACCGGAAGGCTGAATACAGAAGGCAAATGTAGCCTGACTGATGACAGACCCTATGTGACCCATGCGGCGATGCAGGGGATGAAACAGTATATTGACATGGCATCAAAGCTTGGCGCGGATATTGTCATCGGCTGGGTAAGGGGACAGATACCGGAAAACGGAAACAGAGAATCATATCTGAAGCGTCTGGCAAGAAACCTGAAGATCCTGTCAGAATATGGAACAAGCAGGCATGTAAAACTGAATATAGAAGTCATTAACAGGTATGAAACCAATATATTTACAACTGCGCAGGAAACGGTAGATTTTCTTGAAACCTATAAGCTGGACAACTGCTATGTACATCTGGATACGTTCCATATGGGAATTGACGAGCGGGATTTTAAAAAGGCAATCTATGCGTGTAAAGACAGGCTGGGCTATGTACATATTGCGGACAATTCAAGATGCTATCCGGGAAGCGGATATATTGATTTCAAAGAAATACTGGATACGCTGGAAGAGATCGGATACAAAGGCTATTTGTCGGTAGAATGTCTTCCTTATCCGGACAGGATCAGCGCGGCGAAGGAAGCGGCGGATTATCTGAAACGTATCATATAACTGAATAACCAAAAGAACACACAAAATAAAATTCAAAGCAGAAGGAGGCAAATATGAGGGCATTTTATGTGGAAGCGGATTGGGCGCCAAGAGAAGGCTATAAGCTGTCCGAAAGAGAACTCAGCACCAAAAGGGCATTGAGAGGTAATTCGATCTGGAAAAACATAAGAGGGTCTGTGGTAGACCGTCCTATGCCGGAATGTAAGGACAATCAGGTATTGATCAAGGTAGGAGCAGCCGGAATATGCGGTACAGACGCACACTTATTAAAGACGGATGACGACGGCTATACAAAATACGACGGCCATTCCAAATACCCCATTATCACCGGCCATGAGTTTGCAGGAGAGATTGTTGAGGTCGGGAAGAATGTAAAAAAATTAAAAGTCGGAGACCTGGTGAGCGTAGAATCCATGCACTGGTGCGGAGAGTGTGACGCCTGCCGAAGGGGAATGTTCAATCAGTGTAAAGAACTGGAAGAACCCGGACTTACATATGACGGCGGGTTCGCGGAATATGCCGCTGTAAATGCAAAATATTGTTATCCGCTGAATGATATTGTGAATTATTACGGCGGGGATAAAATGACGGCTTTCGAGTTAGGAGCAATGATTGAGCCGACCGGTGTAGCCTATAATGGTCTGTTTGTAAGAGGCGGCGGTATCCGTCCGGGCGGGCATGTTGTAGTATTCGGCGCAGGCCCCATCGGTCTGGCAGCCATTTCGCTTATGAAAACTGCCGGAGCGGCAAAGTTGATCTGCTTTGAAAGTATACCGGAAAGAGTGGAGCTTGCCAGGAAGTGCGGTGCGGATATGGTATATGATCCGACTTCTTTCAAATCGCCGGACGAACAGGCAGAACTGCTTATGGATCTGACCAACGGCGCAGGGATTTCGTTGTTTGCAGAGTGCGCGGGCGCTACGAAATTTACTTATCCGGTGATGGGAAAAGCGCTGGCGATCGGAGGAAAGACCGTACAGATCGGCCATACGATCGGGCTGACGCCTGTGGATATATTCAACTGGCAGTGGAACGCGGCGGTTATCAGCGGCTCTAACGGACAGTCGGGGCAGGGAATCTACCCGGATGTGATTGCGTTGATGGCAGCCGGAAGGATTGATATGAGAAAGATGGTAACAGGACGTTATAACCTGGAGGATATCCAGGAAGGCATGAAGATCACAGCCGGCAAAGTGCTGGTAAGCACCAGCTACAGCAGACTGGGATAATGCAAAGCATGCAGGTACAGATATCAACAGGTCAATTATAAAAAAATCTATCATTCAGGAGGAGTTTATAATGTCAAAATGGCAGATTCCGGCAACGGGCGGAAACATGGAAGTAAATAATGGTATTTATTATCAGAACATGACTAACAAAGATGTGGAAGAGCGTTTAAAGAAGAACGATGTAATTCTGATTCCGGTAGGATCTACAGAGAACCACGGGCCAAGCGCGCCGTATGGAGAAGACACTTATCTGGATACACGTCTCTGCGAGCAGGTTGCAAAAGCGACAGGATGCACGGTGGCACAGCCGATCTGGTACGGTTCTCACCCCTATCATCATCTGGGACAGAAGGGAACCATTATGATTCCGGAAGAAGTACTGGCAGACTATCTGTGTTATGTATTCGCGGGTTTCTGGAATACGGGATTTAGAAAAATGATTGTGGTAAACGGGCATGGCCAGGACTATGTCATCCCTCTGGCAATCCATAAATTCGGCAAAAAGTTCCAGGTACCAGGCATTATCCTGTATACGCATTTCTGGAACTGCGCAAAAGAGCAACTGGATACAAAAGAAAACGGAGGCCCATACAATACGCCGTTTGTTCATGCGGACGAGGTAGAGCAGTCATGGTCCCTGGCTTTATTCCCGGAACTGTGCAGGCAGGAAGAGGCAGTAAAGACGTCATCGGCACCGTTACTCCCGCCGGGGCATATCAATAATTCTGCAGAGCGCGGCACAGGCCCCATCAAATGGTATAATGCTTACGGTTCCTGCGGCATGGAGTGTATTTGCCAGCCGGAAGGCGTCATCGGAGATGCTTCCCTGGCAGACGCCGAGAAGGCAAGGGTCGGCGTGGAAAGGACACTGGATTACCTGGAGAAGCTGGTAAATGATATTCTGGAGAAATATCCTGCAGGAGAGCTTCCGCCGATTGATAAGATGACACAGAGAAACCGCGAAGATATCGAAGCAGTTATCAAAGGGCCGAACGCACCTGGCGGAAGACATATTTATACATTGACTTACTAATTTTAATCAGATCTTAATCATATAGGAGGAAAACAAAATGAAATGCAAACAGGCGTTTATGTATGGACCATTTGATCTTAGAATTGAAGAGGTGGAGCTTCCGCCGTTAAAGCCGAACCAGGTGTTGATTAAGTTGAAAGCATGCGGTATCTGCGGTTCGGATGTGGAGTGTTATGAAGGGAAGTCCGCAGAAGGCAGATATGACATCGCACCCTATACTCCGGGTCATGAGTGGGCAGGACAGGTAACGGAGATCGGTTCTGCGGTTACCAGTATTAAAGTAGGCAATAAAGTAGTAGGGGACTGTGTATTACCCTGTAATAACTGCGCAAACTGCAAAGACGGAAAGATGCCTTCTGCATGCCTGAATATGAGAGAGGTGGGATTCCGTCCGGATTCTCCAGGTGGATTTGGCGAATACATGATATTAGAAGAGCAGTATACACATGTAATTCCTGACGACTGGGATTATGAGCTTGGCGCATGGGTAGAGACATTTAATGTGGGCTACTGGGGCGTATGGGGCAACGGTTGTGCGCCGGACGCATCCGATGATGTTGCAATCATTGGCGGCGGCCCGATTGGATTATCCGCCGCTATGGTATGCAAGACAAGCGGAGCCCATGTCATTGTGATTGATCCGTTGGAGAAACGCCGTGAAAATGCGTTGAAATATGGCGCGGATGTCTGCGTGGACCCGACAGCCGGCGATGTGGAAGAACAGGTTAAGAAACTGACAGGCGGACGCGGAGCATCGGTTGTAATTGAGTGTTCCGGTAATGACGTTGGTATAGCTTCTTTGTTTGATATTGCCGGACATAATGCAAGAGTCGGCGTTGTAGGACATTCCATCGGAAGGAAGGTTCCTGTTGAGATTGGAAAGACGATCTGGAAGACTTTACATATTGCCGGTTCCGGCGGCACGAAGAACTGGTTCCCGAGAACTATCCGTTTTATGTCCCAGATTAAAGACAAGTATGATTTTGCAGCGTTAAATTCACATCATTTTAAATTTGAAGATCTTGACAAGGCAATGGATATGGCATGCAACCATAAAGATATTGCGAGGAAAGTAATGCTTACGTTTGACGATTGATTTTTAGTGCAGGATTGGCTGCCGCATGAGAGAACAGTACATGGGCTTCCTAAAAAGGGGCCGGATCATGCGGCAGCTTTTTTAACAGGGGAATCTGTTTATGGACCAGATTGCAGTATTATTAAATCAAATTGGTATATTTGCAGTTATGCTGGCCGTTGGGTTTCTGGCAAGAAAAATGAAGCTGGCGGATAAGAGTGTGTTTGATGCGCTTACGGTGTTTACAGTAAAGGTATTGCTCCCGCTTTTTATGCTTACTACGCTGCCTGGTACGAAAGATGCTGCAGGGGCAGGCAAGGTTGTTATGTTGTTTGGAATATTTATGATCTTTTATGCGGTCATGTACCTTTTGTCGCTGCTTTCTAACCGGCTCTTCCATATGAAGGATGAACTGGCTGTTGCCAATATGGCTGTGACCACAACAACCTGTGCGGGGTTTGTAGGGCTGCCGATTGCAAGCGCCATGTACGGGGCTTATGGCGCGCTGGTTATGGCGTTGTATAGTGCATTTGATAATTTTACCACCTGGACGCATAAAGCCTATGTTTTCAATCAGTCAGCAAAAGATAAAAACGTGATATGGTGGAAAAAAATGATCAATCCACAGATTGTATGCGTGGTCGTGGGTATCCTGCTTGCAGTATGGAAGATAGATTTTACAGGCAATGTGGTATGGGATTCTTTGTATCATGTCGGGGAGATGGCAAAATATATGGGAATGCTCTTTTTAGGGAGCACACTGGCAGATCTGAACCGCACATTCCTGCAATACATAAAACCTGTTTTATATATTGTCATTGTCCGTATGGGTATATTTCCTGCCGTCTTCGGGGTGATGGTAAAATATGCAGGGCTGCTGGATATGAGGGATACTGTTCTTTTGACGGTTATTCTTGCGACACCTCCCATGGCATCCGTACCGACAATTATAAAAAGTTTTGGAATGGATGAAAGCTATGCTGCCCAGTGTCTGATCTTTACAACAATGGCCAGCTTATGTACCCTGCCCGCCGTGCTGTGGATCGTAATCTATGCATTCGGAAACTGAAAGACGAAAACACCAGAAAAGAAAGGATAATATCATGGAAAAAAAGATAAATATTGGTTTGTTAGGCATTGGACGTATTGGAAAACTTCATGCAAGGAACCTGCTTTGTTCTGTTCCGAACGCAAAATTATATGCGGTTGCCGACCCGTATATGAATGATGAGACCCGTGAATGGGTTAAGGCAATGGGAATTGAGAACTGCTACGAAGATCCGGAAAAAATATTTAAGGATGACGTGATTGACGCTGTCTTTATCTGCTCTTCTACCAATACACATGCAGAATTTATCAAACGTGCGGCAAAGGCTGGAAAACATATTTTCTGCGAAAAACCGATTGATACCGATCTTGGCAAGATCAAAGAAGCGTTAGAAGCGGTGAAAGAGGCAGGTGTCAAGCTTCAGGTTGGTTTCGTACGCCGTTTTGACCACAACCATAAGGCGGTACGGGATACAGTCGCATCGGGGAAATTAGGCAATCCGAATATTGTAAAAGTAACGTCCCGCGATCCTGATCATCAGCCGATGGAATATATCAAAGTTTCCGGTGGTATCTTTTTGGATATGACCATTCATGATTTTGATATGGTACGCTACCTGGCAGGCAGTGAAGTGACAGAAGTTGTCGCTTACGGCGCGGCGCTCTCCGGCGCCGGATACGACCAGTATGACGATGTGGACACAGCGATCATTATGATGAAATTCGCAAACGGCGCGCTGGGCGTGATCGACAACAGCCGCGCGGCGCATTATGGGTATGATCAGCGGACAGAAGTACATTGTGACAAAGGATGCGTGCAGGTGTCCAATGACCTGAATAACCAGGCAATGATTTCCACCGCCGAAGGTGTGGAGATTGCGAAGCCGACCTGGTTCTTCCTGGAGCGTTATAATGATGCGTTTATTGCGGAAGCAGAAGCATTCGCAGAGGCGGTACTGAACGATACGGACACACCGGTCACAGGAACAGACGGCCTGGCACCGGTCAAGATTGCCCTTGCTGCCGCAAAGTCTCTGAAAGAAGGACGTATTGTAAAACTGGATGAGATTGACTGATGGACAGCAGAGTCTTAGAAATGTATCAGATCATGAAGGAGGAAGCAGCATGCTCAAACTTGGGTTTAATGAGGCGACATGTAAAGAGAATTCAACGGTAGAAAAAGACCTTGCGTTATGTGAAAAATACGGTTACGACTATATTGAGCTGCGTCTGGATATGTTAAAGGAATATTTACGCACACATACGCTTGAAGAGCTGGCCGCGTTTTTCAGTAAAAGCCATCTGAAACCTTTTGCCCTGAACTCTATTGAGAATATCAATTTCTGCACGCCGAAAGAATGGGATGAACTGATCGCCTTGTTTACTTTTGGCTGTGAAGTGGCGCAGAAAATTCAGAATCCGTATATCATAGTTGTTCCGACGGTGACGGATGCGGTCTGCACAAAAAATGAAAAAGAAGTGTTTGACGATTCCGTCAAGTCATTAAACAGTCTGGCTGATATTGCCAAGGATTATGGAGTGAAGCTGTCTTTTGAGCCGATCGGCGACCGGCGCTGGTGCTGCAACAGCGTACGCCAGGCGCTGGAGATCGTACAGGCTGTTGACCGCGACAATGTGGGGCTTACCGTTGACTGCATAAATGTCTATATGCATGACAAATGTGCGGACGTGGACTTTATCAGCAAAATTCCCAAAGAAAAGCTGTTTGTGTATCATATCAATGACTGTGAAGATCTGCCGCTCGGCATCCTGGATCATTGCCACCGCATCATGCCGGGAAAAGGGGCGATTCCGGTGAAAGAAGTATCAAAAGCCGTACAGGCAGCAGGGTATGACGGGCCTGCCTGTCTGGAACTGTTCCGCCCTGAATATTGGAGGATGGAAGCAGAGGATGTTATTAAGATGGGAGCAGAGTGCGTACGGCCGTATCTGTAACCATGCAGAAACGTTTATTTATCATAAAATCTGAAAAATGTAGATGAGAGGAGAAACAACAATGGCTAAGATTAAAGTTGGTGTTGCCGGATACGGCACGATCGGACAGCGTCTCGCGGACGGC
>DKVI01000016.1 GCA_002491115.1 Lachnospiraceae bacterium UBA7182
AACCTTCGTGAAACAACCCTAGAAGTAGAACAAAAGGAATTGTTATTTTCAAAATCTTATGGTAGAATGAGGAAGTATTTTACAGATGAAATTATAACAAAGCAGGAGATTTCAAATAGAATGGAAAAATATAAGCAGGAATTTATCGAATTTATGATCGACTGCGAGGTCTTAAGATTCGGGGACTTCGTCACAAAAAGCGGGAGAAAAACGCCGTTTTTTGTAAACACCGGGTTTTACCGCACAGGCGCGCAGCTTCGTAAACTGGGCGGATATTACGCAAGAGCGATTTATGATAAAACAGGACTGGATTTTGACGTATTGTTCGGTCCTGCGTATAAGGGGATTCCTCTTACGGTGGCGGCCACCATCGCCATCAGTGAGCAGTATGGGAAGGATATCCGCTACTGTTCCAACCGTAAAGAAGTAAAAGATCATGGGGACAAGGGCATCCTGCTTGGAAGTCCCATAAAAGACGGCGACCGTGTGGTGATTATTGAGGATGTGACGACTGCGGGCACTTCCATCCAGGAGACGATGCCGATTATCAAAGCCCAGGGGGATGTGTCGGTGTCCTGTCTGGTGGTATCCGTGGACCGTATGGAGAGAGGACAGGGTAAGAAGAGCGCTTTGGAAGAGATCCGTGAGACGTACGGCATTGATACAACTGCGATTGTAACTATGGAAGAAGTGGTGGAACACCTGTATAACCGCCCGTACAAAGGAAGGATTATCATTGATGATGCATTAAAACGTGCGATCGACGCATACTATGAACAGTATGGCGTAAAGCAGCAGGCAGGGAGGGCATACAAGTATGAATAATGAAAAAACTTACAAGACGATGGTACAGGTCGGCGCGGGAGATCTGGTTCTGGGGATTGTTGTCCTTGTGACCGGTATCGTGGCGGGGACTTTGATGATTGTCAACGGAGCCCGTCTGTTAAAGCGAAAGTCTGACCTGATGTTCTGATATAGGGAGGGGTATGCCATGCCTCTCTTTCTTTTGTTCTGAATCTAAGTAAGGAGCCTGTATGTGAAAAAAGAGAAAGAAGAGATGACTCGGCTTGTAAGCCGCATATTCTTTGGGGCTTACCTTATAGTGCTGATTTATCTGATGTTTTTTGCGGAAGAATGGGGCCGTTCCATGTTAGAAGGCGATTACCGCTATAATCTGGCGCCTTTTCGCGAGATTCGCCGTTATCTGGTGTACCACAGGCAGATCGGGTTTAAAAGGGTACTCTGGAACCTGGCAGGAAATGTGGTGGTTTTTATGCCTTTTGGCGCTTTGGTCCCTGCGCTGGGGGAAAAGAAGATAGGGTTTTTTAAAGTTGCGCTGTTAAGTTTTGAATTGACGCTTTTTATCGAAGTTTCCCAGTTGATTTTAAGAGTCGGGAGCTGCGATGTGGACGATATGATCCTGAATACGATGGGGGGCTGTATCGGGTATGGACTGTACCGGCTATGGACCTGTTTAGAGGAGAAAGACTTTGGCAAAGAGAAAGTATAAATTTACGAGGAAGATCCAGTCCGGACGGGGAATCGCGTCCACGGTCATCGGTATACTGACATTGCTTATAACTTCCGGCATGGTTGCCGCCGCTTATATACAGAGTGGTCAGGCGGGGAAAATCATCGCCGTGGTGGGGCTTGCGGCAATGCTTATGTCTGTTCTGGGGCTTTACTACAGTATTTGCGGCATCCGCCAGGAGGACAGCTACCGCCTGTTTCCGTGGATGGGTTTTGTGCTGAACTGGCTGACTTTGGCGGCTTATATCATGATTTATATATTAGGATGGTAAGAGGATGGAAGAGACAGAGATGCAGCGCTGGCAGCTTGCCAGCCGGCGGATTCAGGAAATATATAAAGATCCGGAGACAGACGGGGAAACAGAAGATTATTTCAGACGGACGGCAGGATTCATCTGTCGTATGCTGGAATCCTGGGATAAGGTAAGGAAAGGGTGGCCTGCTCAGGCATCTTTTGAGGAATTGAAAGCGTGGAACAAAACGCTGTATGAGGATATTCTGGGCAGCGCTTACGAACACAGTTATGCCAATCCCGCTTATGCGTCGGCTATGCTTGGCGTGTATGGACCGCTTCTTTCATTTGTCTATACGGAACTCAGGGGGATGATCGTCTATGCCTGTGAACAGCGGGCGGAGGAGATGCTGATCTATATGGAACTGTTTTTGCAGATCCATGGGGCGTTTACGGGAGAAGCGCTCCCCACGCCGGAGCAGCTTCGGGAGGATGTGTACTGGTTTGTCAGTGATTACAGTGATGTGACGGTCACCAGGCGGGTGCGCGAGCAGCTTGATCCCTCATTATCTTTTGCCAGGGATATCATTATGGAAGCGGATCTGTCTGATCCCTGTTATCTGTATCGGTTCGGAGAGTATATATCTGATACGGAGCTGAAAGTCAGCCGTTATCTTAACAGTCTTTCGGAAGAAAAGATCAAAAGAATCGCCTCTGTATTTACGGAAGGATACCGGATCGGGTTTGAGGTCAATCAAAAGCCTTTGCATAAGAAAAGGACGGTCAACATCCGGTATTGCGTGGGATTTGAAAGGATTATCCGACAGGCAGTGGAGAATTTTAAAGCCATGGGGCTTAAGAGCGTTATTTACCGCGCGGCCGTAAGCCGTGTCAATATGCGGGAGGCTAATAAAATCGGTTATTACGGCACTTCGCCCAACCGGCAGTATGAATATGATCACAAAGGAGACGCGGCTTTGTTTATGGACAAGGCGTTTGTGGAGAGAAAACTGGGCGTCTTAAGGACCGCTTATGAGTCTTATAAGGAGCTGGCTTACGTACACGGCGGTCCGGCTGTAATGGAAGTGTTTGGAGAGATCCCCTTTGAGCCATTGGCGAAGCCGGAGGCATTAAAACTCAATAAAAGACAGCAGGAAGAACAGGTGACCTATAACAGCCGCGCCGGACAGATTACCAACGAATATATCAAAGGGGAGGAAAGAAGCTTTACAATTATAGCCTTTCCCATACCTGATATCGGGGAGCGTTTTGAAGAGATTTTTGCGAAAACCGTTGAGATTAACACACTGGATTACAAGTTATACCAGACGATCCAGCAAAGGTTGATCGACGTGCTGGATACGGGTACGAAAGTCCATATACTTGGAAAGGGAAAGAATCACACGGATCTCTGTGTGGCGCTTAAGCCCATACAGGACCCGGAGCATGAGACACGCTTTGAAAACTGTGTGGCAGACGTCAATATCCCCGTGGGAGAAGTATTTACTTCCCCCGAACTGACAGGAACAAACGGTGTACTGCATGTGACAGGTGTATTTCTGGAAGGACTGTTTTATAAAGACCTGTCAATCCTGTTCAAGGATGGAATGACAGCCGATTATACATGCGGTAACTATGAAAAGGAGGAGGATAACCGCCGTTATATCAGAGAAAATGTGCTGTTTCACCACAAGTCTCTTCCTATGGGAGAATTTGCCATAGGAACTAATACCATGGCCTATGTAATGGCGCAGAAATACCGGATAGGAGCCAGGCTTCCGATTTTGATCGCGGAGAAGATGGGACCGCATTTTGCGGTGGGAGATACCTGTTTTTCCTGGGAGGAGGACGTAAAGACCTGCAATCCTGACGGTAAACAGATGATCGCAAAGGAAAATGAGCGTTCTGCCCTTCGCAAAGAAGACGTTTCTCAGGCATATTTTAACTGTCATACGGATATCACAATCCCCTACGACGAGTTAAAGGAAATCGCGGTCATCCATCCGGACGGAACACGGACACCCATCATCAAAGACGGAAGGTTCGTCCTTCCGGGGACGGAGGAGCTGAACCGGCCCTTCGACGAGTAACACATAAACCAGCAAAAGCCCGTTGGGAGGGCTGTAGCTGAACTTAAACAGGAGAATAAGTATGGCAAAAGTAGGTATTGTTATGGGCAGCGATTCGGATATGCCCGTTATGAGTAAGGCAGCGGAAGTGCTGGAGAAACTGGGAGTGGATTTTGAGATGACGATCATATCCGCCCATCGGGAACCGGATGTATTTTTTGAATATGCGAAAAGTGCGGAAGAAAAAGGCTTTAAGGTCATCATCGCGGGGGCGGGAAAAGCGGCTCACCTTCCGGGGATGTGCGCGGCGATCTTCCCCATGCCGGTCATCGGTATCCCTATGAAGACTTCGGATTTAGGCGGCGTGGACTCCCTTTATTCCATCGTGCAGATGCCCATCGGCATACCGGTAGCGACCGTGGCCATCAATGGCGGAGCCAATGCGGGCATCCTGGCCGCAAAGATCCTGGCAGTTTCCGACAGCGGACTTTTAGCGCGTCTGAAAGCATATTCGGAGGAAATGAAACAGGAAGTAGAAAATAAAGCCCAAAAACTGGACGAGCTTGGATACAGAGCGTACCAGGAGCAGATGAAAAAATAAAAACAGCGGAAGCCCGTATGTGCCAGATCGATTTCAGGATGCGAAGCGGCCGGAAATTGATCTATTACCCGGCGCAGGAGGGCTGTAGCGGAACTTAAAACAGCGGAAGCCCGTATGCGCCAGATCGATTTCAGGACGCGAAGCGGCCGGAAATTGATCTATTACCCGGCGCAGGAGGGCTGTAGCGGAACTTTAAATAGGAGGACTTGTTATGGATTATAAAAACGCAGGTGTAGACATTGAAGCCGGTTATAAGTCGGTAGAACTGATGAAAAAATATGTAAAGGAAACCATGCGCCCGGAAGTACTGGGCGGCCTGGGTGGATTCTCGGGCGCGTTTTCCATTAACGCGTTTAAAGGAATGGAAAAACCCACTCTGGTGTCCGGCACGGACGGTGTGGGAACCAAATTAAAACTTGCTTTCCTTCTGAATAAACATGATACAGTAGGCATTGACTGTGTGGCCATGTGCGTCAACGATATTGCCTGTGCCGGCGGTGAGCCGTTATTCTTCCTGGATTACATTGCCTGCGGCAAAAATTATCCTGAAAAGATCGCTACCATCGTAAGCGGTGTGGCGGAAGGATGTAAGCAGGCAGGCGCGGCGCTCATCGGCGGTGAGACCGCGGAGATGCCCGGCTTCTATCCTCCGGATGAATATGATCTGGCAGGATTCGCCGTAGGAATTGTGGACGAAAAAGACATGATCACCGGAGCGGATATCAAAGCAGGCGATACGCTCATCGGCATTGCTTCTTCCGGAATACATAGCAACGGTTTCTCTCTGGTGCGCAAAGTATTCCGCATGAGTGAAGAATATCTGAATATTTATTATGACTGTCTGGGATGCACTTTGGGAGAGGCCCTGATCGTCCCGACCAGGATCTATGTAAAAGCTTTAAGAAGCGTCCGAAAGGCTGGTGTGAAGATCAAGGGGTGCAGCCATATCACCGGAGGCGGCTTCTATGAGAATATCCCCAGGATGCTTCCTGACGGTGTGCGTGCGGTGGTGAAAAAAGACAGCTATCCTTTGCTGCCTATCTTCCGGATGCTTCAGGAAGAAGGGAAGATTGAGGAAACTATGATGTACAATACCTATAATATGGGACTTGGCATGATCCTTGCCGTAGATCCGTCGGATGCGGACAGGACGATGGAAGCCGTGCGGCAGGCAGGGGAAGTTCCCTATGTGGTCGGCAGCGTGGAAAGCGGCGAAAAAGGTGTGGTTTTATGTTAAAATTAGCAGTTCTGGTCTCCGGCGGCGGCACGAACCTGCAGGCAATCATTGATTCCATCGCGGACGGGCGGATTACGGGCGCAAAGATTGGGACCGTGATCAGTAATAACAAAAATGCCTATGCCCTTACCCGGGCAGAAAAGGCAGGTATTCCGGCAAAATGCATAAGCCCGAAAGATTATAAGGACAGACCGGCATTTGAGGACGCTCTTCTGGCGGCGCTGACAGAATCCGAAGCCGATCTTGTGGTGCTGGCAGGCTGTCTGGTGGTAATACCGGAGAAGATTGTGGACAGGTTTGAGAACCGGATCATCAATATTCACCCCTCTTTGATTCCGTCTTTCTGCGGAAAAGATTATTACGGATTAAAAGTCCATGAAAGCGTATTGGACAGAGGTGTGAAAGTGACCGGGGCCACGGTGCATTTTGTAGATAAAGGGACCGACACAGGACCGATTATTCTGCAAAAAGCAGTGAACGTACAGCCGGGGGATACGCCGCAGATACTCCAAAGGCGTGTCATGGAGGAGGCAGAGTGGGTGATTATGCCCAAAGCCATTGACCTGATCGCCAACGGAAAGATAAAAATAGAAAACGGAAAAACAGTCGAAATACAATAGATGGAGGTCCATATGAAAATATTGATCGTAGGGAGCGGCGGCAGAGAACACGCCATCGCATGGAAAGTGGCGCAGAGTCCGAAAGCGGAAAAGATCTACTGCGCGCCGGGAAATGCCGGAATTGCGGAATACGCAGAATGTGTGGACATAGGAGCCATGGAATTTGACCGGCTTGTCACATTTGCAAAAGAAAAACAGATCGATCTGACCATTATCGGTATGGATGACCCTCTGGTAGGCGGCATTGTGGACGTGTTCGAGGCAGAAGGGCTGCGGGTATTTGGCCCGGCGAAAAACGCGGCGATTCTGGAAGGTTCCAAAGCGTTTTCCAAAGACCTGATGAAAAAGTACGGAATCCCCACGGCGGCTTATGAGACGTTTGACGATCCCGAAAAGGCGATCGAGTATCTGAAAGATGCATCCATGCCCATCGTCCTGAAGGCGGACGGGCTTGCCCTTGGTAAGGGCGTCCTGATCTGCAATACCCGCGAGGAGGCGCTGGAAGGCGTTAAATCCATCATGACGGATAAAAAGTTCGGGGACGCCGGAAACCGTATGGTCATTGAAGAATTTATGACCGGCCGGGAAGTGTCCGTATTAAGTTTTGTGGACGGCAGGACAATTCGGATTATGACGTCCGCCCAGGATCACAAGCGCGCGCTGGACGGGGATCAGGGACTGAATACCGGAGGCATGGGAACTTTCTCTCCCAGCCCGTTTTATACGGAAGAAGTGGACGCGTTCTGTAAAGCGCATATTTACCAGAAGACCGTAGATGCCATGGCGGCGGAGGGAAGGCCGTTCAAAGGGATTATTTTCTTCGGCCTGATGCTTACGGAAAAAGGACCCAGAGTACTGGAGTACAACGCCCGCTTTGGGGATCCGGAAGCCCAGGTAGTTCTGCCCCGTATGAAAAACGATATTGTGGAAGTACTGGAAGCCTGTGTGGACGGCACGCTGGATCAGGTCCGTCTGGAATTTGAAGATAATGCGGCGGTCTGTGTGGTCCTGGCGTCCAAAGGCTATCCGGTTCAGTATGAAAAAGGATATGAAATACGGGGTCTTGAACACTTTAAAAACAAAGAAGGCTACTATGTGTTCCATGCCGGGAGCAGGTTTGACGGGGACAGAATCGTGACCAACGGAGGGCGGGTTCTGGGTGTGACGGCTTTGGGGAAAGATTTAAAAGACGCTCGTGCCAACGCGTATAAAGCGGCTTCCTGGGTAGATTTTGACAATAAATACTGCCGGGGAGATATCGGGAAGGCAATTGACGAAGCCTGATGATAAAAGTGCCGGCGCCCGTTAAATGTGAAATTTTTGCAAAATACGTTGACTTTCCTTCCCGGAAGCCTTATTGTAAAGGTTCAAAGAAAAAATAACCTGGAAAGAGAGAGCTTTTATGAAAAATAGAATGCATATACCAAAAAAGGCGGGGCGTTTGCTGTTTGTTCTTCTGCTGCTTTTTGGCTCGAAGGTTTATGCGGCGCCTTCCATAGAGGGGGATACAGAACTGACTGCCGTGTCGGGACAGGTGGTTTCCGCGGAGTATACTGTCAGAAGCGATGAGGATATGGAGAGCGCGGAACTGACGCTGTCGTATGACAAGGATGTGCTGACGTATATGTCCGGAAGCGGCGGCAATAATTTTTCCGGAAGCGGCGGCAACGGAACGGTGCAGCTTTCCAGTAAGCCCGGTGAGCAGTCGACCACCTTTGCTGTAAAGTTTAAATGCAAATCTGATCAGGTTACGGCCGTGGAGATCACTTCCTGCGTGATTACAGTGAAGGGAGAGGAAGTGGATGTATTAAAGGGTGAGGACAATTCCGGTGAAGGGGCAGGAGACGGATCGGAGGATGAGGAAGATACCGGTGACAGAAGAGCCAGCTGGGTCATTGATGAGAGAACTTTTTATCTGCATAATCCCGGAGCCATGGCGGACTTTGACGCTGAACGTATGAACATCCAGGGGATTGACAGCAATGTATTGAAACATAAATGGCTTGATCTGTATGTCATCCGTCTGTACAGCGACAATGGAAGTTACCGCGATCATTTTGTCTATAATCCGGATACAGGAAACGTGATTCCTTTTGTCGAGATGAAGAGCGGCAGCGATGATGTGATCTTTATTGAACCGGACGCAAAAGCACATATCCCTGTCAGGTATGTGAGTGTGGATTTGGGATGGGGAGCCAAATACACCCTTCCTGCTTACAAACATGTGATCATTGACGGGATCGACGAGATTTTTGACGATACGAACCGGTATCTGATCTATGGAATCAATCAGGACGGAGAAAAAGCCTGGTACAGTTATGATTATGATAAAGGTTCCCTGCAGCTTTTTGACGATGTGGCATACCAGGGGGAACAGAACTATATAGAGGAACTGGAGACCAATGTGGCAGGGCAGAAAGCGGAAGCGGAGCATCTTCTGAACCGTTACAATACGAATATGGGAAGACGGCTTACCATTATTATGGTCATGACGATCCTGATCGTAGTGCTGATGAATGTGGTGGTTCTGATGTATTTGCGTATGCGCAGGATGCAGCCTGTGCCGGAAGAAGAGGACGATGATGAGGAGGAAAAAACGTCACAGGCGCCGGCCGCCTATGTAACGGGCAGCCTGGAAGAGGATGAAACAGATTTTAACGAGCCCGATTTTGAAAAAACGGAAGAAGCGGATGAGATTGAGCTGGAGATCATAGATCTGGATGACATGGAAGACGACGAATAAATGGACGGGGGCTTGCGCCAGGCGCGGCCCCTGTTGTGTATCCGGTCATTTATTTTTCCATTGACCCGGGCGGATAAAATTGTTATACTATGTGTATAACATATGTAATTCATACAGATAAAGGAAGCATATGATGCGGATTTGCCTGTATGTAAAGAACAGGGGATAACAATGTATCTGGAAATTGATTTTAACAGTGACGAAGCATTTTATGTACAGCTTTGCAATCAGATTATCATCGGGATCGCCACATCCCGGCTTCGGGAAGGAGACACGCTTCCCAGCGTACGGCAGCTGGCGGATGAAGTAGGCATCAATATGCATACGGTTAACAAAGCTTACAGTCTTTTAAAACAGGAAGGCTACATCCGCGTGGACCGTAGATGCGGCGCTGTAGTAGCTGTGGATGTGGATAAATTAAAGGCAATGGAAGAGATGAAAAAAGAGCTTCTGGTTACACTGGCCAAAGGCAGCTGTAAAAACATCACCCGGGAGGAAGTTCACAGTCTGATTGATGAGATCTATGCAGAGTACGGCGAATAGAAAATGAAATTATAAGAAGGAGTTATTTAGTATGAACTATACAGACAAGGCGAAGCGGGCTCTTGACCTGGCACAGAAGATGTCTGTTAAGCTGGCCCATCCATATACAGGCACGGAACATATTCTGCTGGGCCTTCTGGCGGAGTCTACCGGCGCGGCGGGGCAGGTATTGTCCGGCGCGGGTGTGACCGAACAGGGGCTTATAGATATGATACGCCAGTTGATTGCGCCGGAGGGAAATACTGCTCTGAAAGAAAGGCATGATTTTACCCCCCGGGCGAAAAAGATACTGGAAGACGCGGCTTCGGAGGCAAAGCGTTTTCATGAAGAACGCATCGGCACGGAACATATTCTCATCGCTATTTTAAAAGACGGGGAATGTGTGGGGTCAAGGCTTTTGAATACCATGAATATCCGTCTGAGAGACCTGTATGTGGAACTGATCACGGCCATGGGAGAAAAGGCATCCGAATACAGGGAAGACGTGAGGGGCAGAGGCACCCAGACGCTGGACCAGTACAGCCGGGATCTGACGAAGCTGGCCGAAGAAGGAAAACTGGATCCGGTGATCGGCCGTGAAGAGGAGATCCGCCGGATTATCCAGATCTTAAGCCGCAGGACAAAGAATAATCCCTGTCTGATCGGCGAACCGGGTGTGGGAAAGACCGCCATCGTGGAAGGGCTGGCGGCCAGGATCGCCGACGGAAGCGTGCCGGATACGATACAGGACAAAAGGCTGTGCATCCTGGATATGACCGCCATGGTGGCCGGTTCCAAATACAGAGGTGAGTTTGAAGAGCGGATTAAAAATGTGATCGAAGAAGTCTGTCAGGACGGCAATGTGCTTTTGTTCATTGACGAGCTGCACACGATCATCGGCGCGGGGGGCGCGGAAGGCGCCATGGATGCTTCTAATATTCTGAAGCCTGCCATGGCCAGAGGCGAGATCCAGATCATAGGGGCGACCACATTGGAGGAATACCGCCGGCATATTGAAAAGGACGCGGCGCTGGAAAGGCGTTTCCAGCCGATTACGGTAGAGGAAGCGGACGTAGAGCAGACCATAGAAATACTAAAAGGACTCAGGCCTTACTATGAAGCCCATCATCAGGTAAAGATCGCGGACGAGGCGCTCCAGGCAGCAGCCAGATTATCCGACCGCTATATCAACGACCGATTCCTGCCGGATAAAGCCATCGACCTGATGGATGAGGCGGCGGCAGGGCTTCGCATGGGCCAGTATGCGCCGGGGAAAGGGCAGACGGATTTGCTTCGGGAGTTATCTCAGGCAAAAGAAGACCTGGAAGCGGCGCTGGAAGCGGGTGATCTTGCAAGAGCTCATGAATGCCGTGTAAAAGAAAAGGAACTGGAAAAGAAACTGGAATCCAGAGAGCGCAAACGGGGCAGAAAGGTCTCCGGTGTAGTGGGGGAAGACCAGATCGCCGCCACCGTGTCCCGGTGGACGAAGATTCCGGTGCAGCGCCTGGCAGAGTCAGAGTCTTCCAAACTGCGCCGTCTGGAGCAGACCCTTCATAAAAGGGTCATCGGGCAGGAGGAAGCGGTGGCCGCCGTGGCGAAAGCGGTAAAAAGAGGACGCGTAGGCTTAAAAGATCCCAAACGTCCCATCGGTTCTTTTCTGTTTTTAGGTCCCACCGGGGTCGGCAAGACGGAGCTGAGCAAAGCGCTGGCAGAGGTTCTCTTTGGCAGGGATGAGGCCATGATCCGGGTGGATATGTCCGAATATATGGAAAAACACAGCGTAGCCAAGATGATCGGTTCGCCGCCCGGATATGTGGGGCATGACGACGGAGGGCAGCTAAGCGAAAAAGTGCGCCGTAATCCCTATTCGGTGATCTTGTTTGACGAGGTGGAAAAAGCCCATCCGGATGTGTTCAATATTCTTTTGCAGGTACTGGACGACGGGCACATCACCGACTCCCAGGGGCGGAAGGTGGATTTTAAAAATACAGTTATCATCATGACATCCAACGCCGGAGCCAGCGCCATTGTCACGCCGAAAAAGCTGGGATTTGCTTCTGTGGAAGATGCGAAACAGGACTATGAGCATATGAAAAGCAGCGTAATGAATGAGGTTAAGCATATATTCAAACCGGAGTTTTTGAACCGGATTGACGAAACCATCGTATTTCATATGCTGCAGCCCGACGAGATTGCACAGATTGCCGGGCTTTTGTTAAGAGAGCTGGAAAAGCGGTGCAAAGAACAGCTTTCGATTAAAGTATCCTTTAAAGATTCTGTGAGAAAATGGCTGGCTAAAACAGGATATGACAAGAAATACGGCGCGCGTCCCTTAAAACGCGCGATTCAGAATCAGCTGGAAGATCTGCTGGCGGACGAGATTTTATCCGGAACTATTCAGGAAGGAAGCTGTGTGGACGTCAAAGTGGTAAACGATAAAGTGAAGATCACCGTCAGGACGGAGGAACCGGCATGAAAAAAGGCGCCACCGTGTTCTTCTGCCAGAACTGCGGATTTGAGTCGGCCAAATGGGCGGGCCAGTGTCCGGCCTGCCGGGAATGGAACACTTTTGCCGAAGAACCAAAAGCCGTCAGGCAAAAAGGATCAGGCAGTAAAAAAAGCGGCACAGGAACAGTAAAAACGCCGGTCTCTCTGAAAAATATTGATTCTAAAGACCATACGCGCATTTCCACCGGCATGGCGGAACTGGACCAGGTGCTGGGAGGAGGGATTGTCCCCGGTTCTCTGGTGCTGGTGGGCGGCGATCCGGGCATCGGAAAATCCACCCTTCTTCTGCAGGTCTGCCGGAATCTGTCAGAGCGGCTTCTAAAAGTACTTTATATATCAGGGGAAGAGTCGCTGCAGCAGATCAAGATGAGGGCTTTAAGGATCGGCAGTTTTCAGGATACACTGAAGCTTTTATGTGAGACGAATCTTTCGGATGTGGAAGACGTGGTCTTGAAGGAGAAGCCCCAGGTGCTGATCATAGACTCCATTCAGACCATGTATCAGGAGGAAATATCTTCCGCGCCGGGGAGCGTCTCCCAGGTGCGGGAAGCCACAGGCGTACTGATGCGCCTTGCAAAGGAACAGAATATTACAATATTTATCGTCGGCCATGTGACCAAGGAAGGGACGGTAGCGGGTCCCCGGGTACTGGAACATATGGTGGATACGGTGCTTTATTTTGAAGGGGACCGCCATGCGTCCTACCGGATCTTAAGGGGCGTGAAGAACCGGTTTGGTTCCACCAATGAGATCGGGGTATTTGAGATGCAGGAGGCCGGGTTAAAAGAGGTGCCCAATCCTTCGGAATATATGCTGAGCGGAAAGCCGGAGGGCGCTTCCGGATCGGTGGTGGCCTGCGCCATGGAAGGGACAAGGCCTATGCTTCTGGAAGTCCAGGCGTTGGTGTGCAGGACCAATTTCGGTCTGCCCAGGCGTACGGCGGCGGGCATGGACTATAACCGGGTCAATCTTCTCATGGCCGTGCTGGAAAAAAGGCTGAATCTTCCGCTGTCCGGCTATGACGCCTATGTAAATATTGCAGGAGGCCTTCGCTTAAGCGAGCCGGCCCTGGACCTGGGATTGGTGCTGGCGGTTATTTCAAGCTATAAGGATATTCCCGTGTCGGGAAAGACCATCGTATTTGGAGAAGTGGGCCTAAGCGGGGAAGTACGGGCCGTCAGCATGGCCCAGCAGAGAGTGCAGGAGGCGAAAAAACTTGGGTTTACCCAGGTGATCCTGCCCCAGAGCAGTTTGGAACAGGTAAAGAGTATAAGCGGAATCCGCCTTGTGGGAGCAGCCACGGTCAAAGACGCTTTAAAGGTGATCTCTTAAGCCTGATCTGATAAAAATATTTTAAGATTATCATACAGGAGGAAAATGACTATGAAAATAATCGCGACAGAAAAGGCGCCCGGGGCGATCGGCCCTTATTCACAGGGTTATGAAGTAAACGGAATGATCTATACGTCCGGCCAGATTCCGGTAAACCCGGCGACGGGGGAAATTCCGGAGGGGATTGCCGCGCAGGCGGAGCAGAGCTGCAAAAACGTAGGCGCGATACTGGAAGCAGCAGGCAGCAGTTTTGAAAAAGTCGTAAAGACAACCTGCTTCCTGGCGGACATGGGAGATTTTGCCGTGTTTAATGAGGTCTATGCCCGGTACTTCGTATCCAGACCGGCCAGAAGCTGCGTGGCAGTAAAAGAACTTCCCAAAGGAGTGCTTTGCGAGGTGGAGGCGCTTGCCGTAGAATAAAGATAAGGAGCTGCTTTTTGACGGCGGCTCCTTATTGGTTTTTACGGGATTACGGATTTACATCATTGGGCGATGCTTCGCCCCGCTCAAAGGTCCGGACATTTTCCAGGGTCGTGCAGGCAATGGCGGACAGCGCTTCCCGGGTGAAAAAGCCCTGGTGCGAAGTAATCATCACGTTGGGGAAAGATAAAAGCCTGGCGGTGACGGAATGCTCCAGGATTTCGTCGGAACGGTCTTCAAAGACATTGGGGGTTTCTTCTTCATATACATCCAGTCCCACGCCGAAGAACTTCCGGGCCCGGATGCCTTCGATCAGGTCGTCGGTTTTTACCAGGGCGCCTCTGGAAGTGTTGACTAAAACCACGCCGTCTTTCATCTTCTGAATTGTCTCCCGGTTGATCATATGGTAATTGTCGTCTGTCAGCGGACAGTGCAGGGAGATCAGATCACTCTGGGAGAGCAGTTCGTCTAAGGATACATAGTCCGCGATTCCTGCAAGGGAGGGATTATGATATACATCGTAGGCGATGACTTTCATGCCGAACCCGTGGCAGATCCGTACCATGGCGGCACCGATCTTTCCGGTTCCCACGATGCCGGCGGTTTTCTGATAGAAGTTAAATCCCATCAGGCTTCCGAGACTGAAGTCATTCTCCCGTACTTTTACATAGGCTTTGTGCAGGCGGCGGTTGGCGGCCAGCGCCAGCGCCATGGCGTGTTCTGCTACGGCTTCCGGTGAATATCCGGGTACCCGCAGGATACGGATGCCATATTTTTTCACGGTTTCCAGATCCACGTTGTTGAATCCCGCGCAGCGCATCAGGATGAGTTTGACATGGTTTTCATGCAGGATTTCCACGGTCCGGGTGCCGATGTCCGAGTTTACGAAAGCGCATACAGCGTCATAGCCGTGGGACAGTTCCGCGGTGTTTTTGGTCAGGTCGGCTTTTAAGAATTTGATCTCGATATCCGGATAATGTTCCAGCTCCCGGGTAAAAGAGTCCTGGTCATAGCTTTTTGTATCATAGAAAAGAATTTTCACACAGAATACCTCCTATTAAAGTTCCGTTTCAGCCCTCCCAACGCCCGGGTAATAGATTAATTTCCGGCCGCTGCGCGTCCGTAAATCAATCTGGGCGTTGTACGGGCTTACACTGATTTTGTAGTTCCGCATCTGCCGCTTTCAATGCCCCGTATCTGGAAGAATTTCCGGCCGCTGCGCGTCCTGAAATCCTTCCGGGCATTGCTCGGGCAGATGCTGATTTTAAAGTTCCGTTTCAGCCCGTTGCTGTTATAAACTTTTTAGTATTCTGTCCAAATTTTCATTTTTTACGCATCATTTTCCGCCAGTGCAGCTTTGATGGGTACGCCGTTGACTTCTATGTAATCGTCGATCTGTATCATCAGGTAAGAAAGCCCGTCGATGACGCGGGTTTCCATCAGGGCGGCTTTTTCGGGGCTGATCTTGACGATTACGTCCGGTGTGCGCACTTCCAGGGCTTTTGTGCTGGTCAGATTGGTGGCTAAAAAGCTGGTGTCCTCTCCGGCCGTGTTGTCGTACTGGTTCTCGAACTGTTCCAGCGCTTCTTCCGTAGCGCCGCTTTGTTCCAGCAGTTTTTTGACTTCCGGTTTTGATAAAGTGGGAGGCTCCGGCAGGTCCTTTTTTTCCTCGATCAGCTCGTTTAAGTTTTCGTGGATGCAGACCACCGTATCATAGTCGCAGCTTTCTCCCAATGTTTCTGAGAGAAGCTCGTCAAAAGTCTCTTTTTGTCCTTTGGCGGTCAGAGGGGTGCGGCATCCGAAAACGTCCTCTATGAGCAGAGACTGGATTTTTTCCGGGTTTTTCGTGTAATAAAGCATACTGTGAAGATCTGTGTTCCGGTCGCTGAAGGCGGGGAATAAAAAGCCTGTATCGGGCATCTCCACGAGCCAGTCCCGGGTGCGGTCTTCTATGCTGTTTTTCTGGGCATTGTAGCACAGTCCCCCTTTGGACAACTTGACCGGGCATATGCTGCAAAGGAGGTATTCGTAAGTGTCTTCGGAAGCGTCGAACAGTTCGATGTTATCTTCTGTCTTTTTGGGGATATCGTAGGCAGCATGGATCAGGATAATGTAGTAGTTCTCTCCATACAGATAGTTCTGGATGATCTTTTCATAAAATTCATCCAGCAGCGCATCGTCCGTCAGGCGGCTGTTGCGAAGTTTTAAAAGCCATGCCTGGGCGCCGTCGGGCATCTCCTGGTCCAGCGGAAACTCCAGATTGAGAAGATTTCTTCCGTGGGTGCCGGAAAGCGTCTTTTTGAATATCTCATAGTATTTGAACGCTTCTTCCTCCGGAAGGGAGAGAAAAGCTTCCTTTAATTCGGTGCGGATCTGCTTCTCCGCGTCCACATAACATCCGCAGATGCGGGTGATGGCACAGTTTTCGTTTGTAAACTGTTTTCTGATTTCAAGGGTTTCTTTTTTATTCATAGTTATCATCCATTTTTTCGTTTATTTCTGAAAATCGATTTCCAGATCGTCATAAATGCCGGCTTTTACGCGCCCGTTCAGCGGGCAGACCATCGGCGCTTCCTCCCTTCTGCGCAAACAGTGTGCGGCCAGTTTTTATTATAACTTTTTTCGGCAGATTGTCCAGCAAAGATAACAAAATTTAGTGAAACAGGCATGCATATTCCAAACGGCTGTCCATTTACACAAAAAAAGGAGAAAATGTTTGTAACATACCCATATGGTCAAACCATGGCAAAGGGATTATACTTAGTTACAACAAAAAACATGTGCAGGAACGAAAGGAGCCCTATAATGGCAAGCATTTCTTTGAAGAACATCTGTAAAAAATATCCGAATGGTTTTGAAGCGGTAAAGAATTTTAATATGGAGATCGAGGATAAGGAGTTCATTATCTTTGTCGGTCCTTCCGGATGCGGCAAATCCACCACCCTTCGTATGGTGGCAGGTCTGGAAGACATCAGCTCCGGCGACCTTCTGATCGACGGACGCAGGGTCAACGATGTGGAGCCCAAGGACCGCGATATCGCAATGGTATTCCAAAACTACGCGCTGTATCCCCATATGACCGTATATGATAACATGGCGTTCGCTCTGAAGCTTCGTAAAACACCGAAGGATGAGATCGACCGTATGGTGCGCGACGCGGCGAAGATCCTGGATCTGGATAAACTGTTAGACCGTAAGCCGAAGGCATTATCCGGCGGACAGAGACAGCGTGTTGCCATGGGACGTGCAATCGTGCGTAATCCGAAAGTATTCCTGATGGATGAGCCGCTGTCCAACCTGGACGCAAAACTCCGTGTGCAGATGAGAACAGAGATTTCCAAACTGCACCAGAGACTGGGAACCACGATCATTTATGTTACCCATGACCAGACAGAGGCTATGACGCTGGGTACCAGAATCGTGGTTATGAAGGACGGCGTGGTACAGCAGATCGATTCTCCGCAGAACTTATACAACTCTCCGGCGAACCTGTTCGTGGCAGGCTTTATCGGATCTCCGCAGATGAACTTTGTAGATGCTGTATGCCAGGTAAACGGCGACAAAGTCAGCCTGAAAGTAGGACCTTACAGCATCGCGCTTCCTCAGAACAAAGCCAAAGTGCTGATCGACAAAGGCTATGCAGGAAAAACCGTTGTTATGGGTATCCGTCCGGAAGATCTGTACGATTCAGAAGAAATGCTTACCAAATATGCAGGCAGCGTAGTAGAGGCGAAGATCAATGTATACGAGCTTCTGGGTGCGGAAGTATACCTGTACTTCGATCTTGAAGGCGCCAACTTTACTGCAAGGGTGAATCCTACCACACCTGCAAGAACAGGCAGCAGCGTGAAATTCGCTCTGGATGTGGAAAAAATCCATGTATTCGACAAAGACACGGAAATTACAATTACCAACTAATTGCGATCCTTATACGGGACGCCGCGTATGCGGCGTCCTTTTTACATTCCTGTCAACTTGCACAAATCCGATTTGACATTAAGAGCCGTAATCGTTATAATTTCCATATATATCCCAAAACAAATGTCAGGAGGACTTTTTATGATATCAAACCGATTATTTCAGGATTGCCTGGAGGATTTTTCCAATATAATGCGTATGTCCATGGCTCTGTACGACAGAAACCGTACCTGTGTGGCAGGTGAGGAGGAGACCCTGCCCCAGGAAGATGTTTTTGATACTTTCTGTGATTCCCCGGCGGATATGCAGGCATTGGGGAACCGGTATCTGTTCAAGGTGGGAGACGACGACACAGGATATGTCCTGTCTGTCAGCGGAGGCTCCAAGGACGCCTACCCCATGGGGCAGCTTGCGGCCCGCCAGTTAGAGCGCATTATGGAGATCGGGTACAGCAGGGAGGACAGGAATCAGTTCATCCATAATCTTCTGCTGGATAACCTGATGCCCATAGACATCGTTGCCCATTCCCGGCAGATGCACCTGGGACCGGAGTGCAGGTGGGCGGTGCTTGTGGTGGAAGGGGTCGGGTGCGATGCCTATGATGTGCAGATGATCCTTAAAAATATCATGCCCAGCCGTAACGGGGACTTTATCACACCCATGGACGAGAACTGCGTGGTTGTGGTGCGGATGCTGGAGGAGCGGGAAAGCTTCCAGGATATCGTGGAACTGGCGCATGTGCTGTCCGATACGGCGAGTTCAGAGACGCTGTGTAAGATCCGGACGGCCTGCGGGACCATCGCGCCTTCTCTGAAAGAGGTTTCCAGGTCTTACAAAGAGGCCAGACTGGCACTGGAAGTAGCGGAGATCTTCTACTCTTCCCAGACAGTCGTTACGTATGAAGAACTTGGAATCGGAAGACTGATCTATCAGCTTCCGACGCCTCTCTGTGAGATGTTCTTAAAAGAGGTGTTCGGGGATTACGACCCGACGAACCTGGAGGACGAGATTCTGGCAACGGTCTATCAGTTTATGGAAAACAGTCTGAATTTATCAGAGACCAGCCGTCAGCTTTTCGTACACCGCAATACCCTGGTCTATCGTCTGGAGAAGCTTCAGAAGACCATTGGCCTGGATATCCGTCAGTTTGAGGACGCCATGACCTTTAAGATAGCCATGATGGTTTCGGATTACATGAATTATCTGAAAACGAAAAATAAGAGATAATAAATAAAAACTGCCGGGACAGACGCAACATTCTGGATGGGGACAGACTCTATATAATCAGAAATGCATTTCAAAGCGGGGTAGAAGGAATGGAACGGTTTGTGGAGCTGTACCAGACGGTGTATAAAGATCTGTACCGTCTTGCATATTATTATCTTGGCAATCCTCAGGACGCCCAGGACGCAGTCCAGGATACAGTCCTTAAGGCCTGGGAAAATTTCGGAAAGCTTCGGAATGAGGAAGCTTTCCGGCCATGGATCTTTAAGATCCTTGTCAATTGCTGCCGCGGGTATCTGCGCAGGCATCACAGGCAGGAACAGCCGCTTGCGGATACGGAGGCGGCTTATGAGCCGTCTCTTTCATCGGGGACGGAGATGAAAGAGCTTCTTGCCTGCCTGGCCGGGGAAGAACGCCTGATCGTGGCGCTTACGGTCTTCGGCGGCTATAAAGGGGAGGAGATCGCCGGGATACTGGGCAGAAAGCACAGCACAATCCGTTCTAAATACCGCAGAGCTCTTAAGAAACTGGAAAAGGAGATGCAGGTATGAGAAGAGAGGAAGATATCTTAAAAAGGCTGCGCGAAGAAGGGGAATCGCTTATGGTCCCGGAGGAACTAAAGCCCGAAGCTCTGGAAGATTTTTTAACAAAACATACAAAGGAACGCAGGCACGGAACAAAAATACGGCATATAGCGGCTGCTCTGGCGGCATGCTTTGTCCTGGTATCGGCAATGTCGGTCTATCATTCCGGGTCATCTTTCCGTGCGCCGAAAACATCCCCGGAGAAAGAAAGCGTCGATACGTCGAAGGCGGAGAACCTGCCGGAAGAAAAAGCCGAGGACAGAAAAGAGACAGAAAACGAAGTTTTGGACCTTCCGGTTATGACATATGAAGATATCTATGCCAGACTGTCCGAGTCCTGGGATTTCTCTGAGAATGATCGATATATGAATACAGGCGGGGATATTTTGTTTGCCGGGGTTAAGGAGGATGAAGCTGCCGGGGATATTTTGCTTGCCGCGCCTGAAGAAGCGGCCGCGGACCTGTCTTCCGCTAAGAGCGCTGCCTATGGCAAAACCAATGTGCAGGTGGAGCAGGTGGACGAGGCGGCGCGCATCAAAAACGACGGAAGATATCTCTACCAGATCGCGGAGAAGACAGACGAGGCGGGGCAGGAAAGACGCCGGGGCGTCCAGATTCTGGATACCCGGGGCGGACTGAAAGAAGCTGCCTTTGTGGACGGCTTTCAGGACATAGAGGAATTTTATGTATGGAAAGACCTGCTGATTGCCATTGAAAATAAATACAGTGTTTATAATCTGGCGAGGACCGAGGACGAAGCGGTAATCGACGAGGATATGGCCGTCAAAAAATTTTATGGCGGCAGAGAGACAAATTATCATGAGATTACTTTTTACAATATAGAAAACAGGAACGCGCCCCGGAAGATCAGGACTTTTACGCTTCAGGGCTCTTATAATACTTCCCGAATTTATAACGGGTATTTCTATGGGATCAGCAGCTTTACCGCATGGCCCGGAGAGGGGGAGGAGGATTATGAGGCGTATATCCCCACGCTGGACGGCGAAAGGCTTCCGGCGGAGAAAATCTACTGCCCGGAAGAAGACACAGGAAACCGTTACCTGGTGCTGGTATCCATCGATCTTGCGAATCCTTCTGCGTTTGCGGACAGCAGGGCGGTCCTGGGAGACGGAAGCGTCTATTATATGAGCCGTAAAAATATCTATGTGGCCGGTTATCATTCTGTCTATGAGGACGGGAAAGAACAGGAAGGAAACGTATCGGATTATACGTCGATCCTCAGATTCTCCTGCCTGAAAGGGAAATTCTATGCCCAGGCTTCAGGCGAGGTGCCCGGGAGACTAAACGACAGTTTTTCCATGGACGAATACGGGGGGAATCTGCGGGTTGTGACGACCGTGCAGGAATACCAGGCAAAGAAGGTGACTGACGACCGGACAGGAGAAGCGCTGGGCATGGATTACGGTCAGGCGGTGCAGACCAACGGGCTGTATATTCTGAACGGACAGCTGGAAGTGACAGGAAGTATTAAAGGGCTGGCAGAAGGCGAGCAGATCTATTCCGCCCGTTTTCTAAAGGATACCGGATACTTTGTGACTTTCCGCCAGACAGACCCTTTATTTGCGGTAGATCTGTCGGATGCGTCCGCGCCCCGGGTTCTGTCGGAACTGAAAGTCAGCGGCTTTTCCGAATATCTGCATTTTTATACAGAGGATCTGCTTTTGGGCCTTGGAATGGAGGCGGATGAAGAAACCGGCCGTGAGGAAGGAATGAAGCTTTCCATGTTCGATATCACGGAACCGGAAAATCCCCGGGAAGTGTCCCGTCTGAACCTGGAAAATTATAATTACAGTGAAGCGCTGTGGGATCACCGAGCCATTCTGATCGATCCGGAAGAAAACCTGATCGGATTTTCGGCGGAAGGCAGCGACCAGGGAACATACTGGATGCATTATCTGGTATATGCCTATGAAGACGGGAAATTTGTGCAGAAGCTTAAAATAGACGCCGGAGGAGAGGACAGCTACGGACGGATTGGCGGAACCTTTATCGGAGATGTATTTTATCTTTTAAAAGAGGACGGAAGCGCCCGCTCCTATGACAGAACCAGCGGGGAACTGACAGAAGAGCTGAAATAAGTCAAGATTATGCTATATCTTCTCAAAATCCTCACTTAAAACCTTGTGGAATTTTTACTAAAATGGCAATAATACACAGCAAACAAGAAAGATGAGGAATACTAAGAAATGGCAAAAAAAGCATTAATCACCGGCATTACCGGCCAGGACGGCTCTTATCTGGCGGAGTTTCTTCTGGAAAAAGGGTACGAAGTCCATGGGATCGTCCGCCGGGCGTCTTTGATGAATACTTCCAGGATCGATCATCTGTTATCGGAACAGAAGGTGACCCTGCACGACGGGGATCTGACAGATTCTTCTTCCCTGATTCGCATCATCGGCATGGTAGAGCCGGATGAAATCTATAACCTGGCGGCCCAGTCCCATGTGCAGGTATCCTTTGACGTACCTGAATATTCCGGGGAAGTGGACGCCATCGGCGTGCTGCGCATCCTGGAGGCGGTCCGCATCCTGGGACTGACGAAAAAGACGAAGATCTATCAGGCCTCCACCTCGGAACTGTACGGAAAAGTGGAAGAAGTGCCCCAGAAGGAGACGACGCCTTTCCATCCCTATAGCCCCTATGCGGTGGCAAAGCAGTACGGGTTCTGGATTACGAAAGAATACAGGGAAGCCTATGGCATGTTCGCGGTGAACGGTATCCTGTTTAATCATGAGTCAGAGCGAAGAGGCGAGAACTTTGTCACCCGGAAGATCACGCTGGCGGCGGGACGCATCGCGGAGGGCCTTCAGGATCATCTGGAGCTGGGCAACATGGATTCTCTCAGGGACTGGGGTTATGCAAAGGATTATGTGGAATGCATGTGGATGATCTTACAGCACCATACGCCGGAAGATTTTGTCATTGCCACCGGAGAACAGCATACGGTCCGGGATTTCACAGAAAAAGCCTTCCGCGCCAACGGCCTGGAACTTCGCTTTGAAGGAAAGGGGCTGGAAGAAAAAGGGTACGACAAAAAGACAGGCAGGATGCTGGTATGCGTCAATCCCCAGTGGTTCCGTCCCACCGACGTGGATAATCTGTGGGGCGATCCCACAAAAGCAAAGACCGTCCTTGGCTGGAATCCTCAGAAGACCAGCTATGAAGAACTGGTGCAGATCATGGCGGAACATGACAGGAACCTGGCGAAGCTGGAGAAGAAAAAAGCGGCCATGGAAGCGGCGGTAAAGGGGGAGTAAGGCACTATGATGGAAAAAGACGCGAAAATCTATGTGGCAGGACACAGAGGAATGGTAGGCTCCGCCATTGTAAGAGAGCTCACAAGACAGGGCTATACGAACCTTATTACCCGCACCCATAAGGAGCTGAATCTTTGCAGGCAGGATCAGGTGGAAGCTTTTTTCAGAGAAGAAAAGCCGGAATATGTATTTCTGGCGGCGGCAAAGGTAGGAGGGATTGTAGCGAACCAGGACGCCCTGGCGGATTTTATGTATAACAATATGATCCTGGAGATGAACGTCATCCACGCCGCATGGGAAAACGGCTGTAAGAAGCTGGAGTTTTTAGGGTCCTCCTGTATCTATCCGCGCATGGCGCCCCAGCCTATGAAGGAGAGCTGCCTTTTGACTTCCGAGCTGGAAAAGACCAATGAAGCCTATGCGCTGGCCAAGATCTCCGGGCTTAAATACTGTGAATTTTTAAACCGCCAGTACGGTACGGACTATATTTCCGTCATGCCCACGAACCTTTACGGGCCCAATGACAACTATCATCCCACCCACAGTCATGTACTTCCGGCGCTGATTCGGCGTTTCCACGAAGCGAAGACGCAGAACCTGCCCTATGTGACCTGCTGGGGAGACGGAAGCCCTCTTCGGGAATTTCTCTATGTGGACGATCTGGCAGACCTGTGCGTGTTCCTGATGAACCATTACAGCGGCAATGAGACAGTCAACGCAGGTACCGGGAAGGAACTGACCATCAAAGAGCTGACAGAGCTGGTGGCGGATGTGATCGGCTATAAAGGGGAGATCCGCTGGGATACGACCAAACCCAACGGGACGCCCAGAAAGCTTCTGGATGTATCCAAAAGCGCTTCCCTGGGATGGACCTATAAGACGGAACTCAGGGAAGGCATCCGGCTGTCCTATGAAGATTTCCTGAATAACCCCATGCGGGCAGAGAGATAGGGGGCTTTTTTCATATGAATATCGTACTTTTATCGGGCGGGTCGGGACAGAGACTCTGGCCGCTTTCCAACGACGTGCGCTCCAAACAGTTTATCAAAATTTTCAGGACGGGAGAAGACGCGTATGAGTCCATGGTCCAAAGAGTGTACCGTCAGATCAGAAAAGTAGACCGTGGGGCAGTTGTGACGGTAGCCACTTCCAGGACCCAGGTGTCTTCTTTACACAATCAGTTGGGAGAAGGGATCGGAATCTCCGTGGAACCCTGCCGCAGGGATACCTTTCCTGCCATCGCCCTGGCGACGGCTTATCTGCATGATGTGCAGGGCGTTGCCGAGGACGAAGCGGTGGTCGTCTGTCCGGTGGACCCGTATGTGGAGGACGACTATTTTGAGGCGCTGAAACAGTTGGGGGAACTGGCGGTCAAAGGAGAAGCCAATCTTGTGCTGATGGGGATCGAGCCTACTTATCCCAGTGAAAAATATGGATATATTATTCCTCAGGACAAGGAAAAAGTAAGTTTTGTGTCCACCTTTAAAGAAAAGCCGGATGCCGCAACCGCGCAGGAATATATCGAAAAAGGAGCGCTCTGGAACGGGGGCGTGTTTGCCTATAAGCTTAAATATGTGCTGGATAAAGCCCATGAACTGATTGATTTTGCGGATTATGAAGACCTTTTTTCAAAATATGATACGCTTACGAAAATCAGCTTTGACTATGCGGTGGTGGAAAAGGAAAAAAATATCCAGGTGATGCGTTTTTGCGGAGAATGGAAGGATCTGGGCACATGGAACACGCTGACGGAAGCCATGGAAGAAAAGACTCTGGGAAAAGCCATCTTAAACGATACCTGCGAAAATGTCCATGTGGTCAACGAACTGGATGTGCCGGTGCTCTGCATGGGTTTAAAGGATGTGGTCGTCTCCGCCAGTCCCGAAGGAATCCTTGTATCGGATAAAGAGCAGTCCAGTTATATCAAGACCTATGTGGATCAGTTAAGCCGTCCGGTTATGTTTGCCGAGAAATCCTGGGGAAGTTTCCGGGTACTGGATGTGGAAGACGAAAGCATGACCATCAAAGTCACCCTCAACGCCGGACACAGGATGAATTATCACAGCCATGAGAGACGGGACGAGGTATGGACGGTACTGTCCGGAGAGGGCCGCAGCATCGTGGACGGGATGGAACAGCCGGTGCGGGCCGGGGACGTGGTGACCATGCAGGCAGGATGCCGCCATACACTGATCGCGGATACCGAGTTAAAAGTGATGGAAGTGCAGCTTGGCAAAGAGATCAGCGTCCATGATAAAAAGAAATATGAGCTGGAAGACTGACGGGGACAGGCCCCTTCCCTTTCTTTTAAAGCCTGCCGGGAAGGATTACCTCTGGGGCGGGACCCGGTTAAAGGATGATTTTTCAAAAGAGATAGACATAACGCCCCTGGCAGAGACCTGGGAATGCTCTACCCATCCCGACGGGCCAAGCATGGTCGCAAGCGGAGCATACAAAGGGCGCCTTCTTCCGGATGTTTTAAAAGAACATCCGGAATATAAAGGGACGCATCCCAGGGCAAAGGACGGGCTTCCGATTCTGATTAAGTTCATCGACGCCAGGCAGGATTTATCCGTGCAGGTACATCCGGATGACGAGTATGCCCGGGTGCATGAGAACGGTTCTTTAGGGAAGACGGAGATGTGGTATGTGATGGACGCGGCCAGGGATGCCAGCCTTGTGTATGGCTTTTACCATGATATGGATCAAAAGAAGCTGCGCGCAAGCCTGGCAGACGGGACAGTGGAACGGTATCTTCAGAAAGTAAAGATACAGAAGGATGATGTATTTTACATTCCGGCAGGCACGGTCCATGCCATCGGAGCCGGGGCGCTGATCGCGGAGATACAGGAGAGCTCCAATCTGACTTATCGTCTCTACGACTATCATCGTGTGGATAAAAACGGGCAGGAGCGCCCGCTCCATATAGAAAAGGCGCTGGAAACGGCGGATCTGTCAGGGGGCCGGGCGCCCAGACAGCCCATGCGTGTGTTAAGATATAAAAAAGGATACGCGCTGGAGCTTCTTTGCAGATGTAAATATTTTCAGGTAGAGCGTCAGCTCGTCAACACCGAACGGTGCAGGGAGATGGCGGATTTTAAGACAGACAGTAATTCTTTCCAGGTGCTTTTGTGTATCGGCGGGTGCGGTACGTTGTTCTGGGAAGGGTCCATGCTTCATTTTTTCAAAGGAGACTGTATCTTTGTCCCTGCGGACTGTATCCCCCTTAAAATGCACGGGCGTGCGCAGATATTAAAAGTGAGCTGTTAGTATAAACAGTGGAATTGAAGGGCAGCCTTCCTACAGAGTGTAGGAAGAGCTGCCTTTATTTCATCAGGACAGGTTATTGCCATGTGCCGACGAAACCGTTATACTTAATCATAAGAAAGTGGGGGAAAAGGCGATGGAATATCATGTACATCTTGTCAGAGAGCAAAGAACCGTACCGGCGAAAAAGGGTGAAAGCCTTCTGGATGTATTAAGAGAGGCGGGCCTTAAGCCGGACGCGCCCTGCGGCGGCAGAGGATTATGCGGAAAATGCCTGGTGAAAGCAGACGGCCGGATCGTAAAAGCCTGTGAAACCAAAGTGAGCGGGCCGGTGGAAGTAGATACGATGATCCGGGAGGAGGAATACCAGATCCTGACAAAGGGCAGCGCAAGAAGGGCGGCGTTTGCCCCTGCCTTACAGGCGGTCAGGGTTACCGTCCCGCCCTGCCCGGCAGGCGAGAGCATATCAGACTGGACCCGCCTTACAAAGGCACTGGAAGTTTCCGGCGGGGTCAGTATCCCTGTGGCGGCAAATCTAAGCCCATTGCTTAAGAAGCAGGAAGGGACGGTCTGGGCGGTCATTTTTGAAGATCAGATTCTGTCTGTGACAGGAGAGGAACCGGCGCTTTATATGGCTGCTTTTGACATCGGCACCACGACAGTGGCAGCATATCTGATGGACGCGAAGACCGGAAAAGAGGTCTGTGTATCCAGCAGGAAGAATCCCCAGTCCCAGTACGGGGCGGACGTGATCAACCGCGCCAATTACAGTCTGTCCCACGGGACGGAAGAGGTGACAGGCTGTATCCGTAAGACGGTGGACGAGATGCTTCTTGAGATGGCGTCTGAGGCGGGCATCGGCGTTGAAGATATTTATCTTGTGTCTGTGGCCGGGAATACCTGCATGCATCACCTGTTTTTGGGCATCGCTGTGGATTCTCTGGTCCATGCGCCGTATAATCCTGTGGTGGAGGAATCCGCGATCCTTCCGGCAAAGGACTGCGGTCTTCACATCCATCCCCAGGGGCAGCTTTTGATGCTCCCGAATATCGCCGGATTTGTGGGGGCGGATACGTCCGCCTGCCTGGTGGCGTCCGATCTGGCGTCTCAAAAGGAGTGGACGCTTCTGATCGATATCGGCACCAACGGAGAGATGGTGCTGGGAAAGGACGGGCGTATGGCTGCCTGTTCCACGGCGGCAGGCCCGGCCTTTGAAGGCGCCGGTATCAGCTGCGGGATGCGGGGGGCCGCGGGCGCCATCAGCCATGCGGAGTATAAAGACGGAAGATGGGAGATGGATGTGATAGGCGGGCAAAAACCAAGAGGGATCTGCGGTTCCGGGCTTCTGGATGTGGCGGCGCAGCTTTTGATCCACAAAAAGATGGACAGCTCGGGGAAATTTGCGGAAGGGGACGCGGTCACGCTGGCGGAAGCAGAAGAAAGCGGGACAGGCGAACCCATCCGGCTGCTTCAGAAAGATATCCGTGAATTACAGCTTGCCAAGGCGGCCATCGCCGCCGGGATTCATCTTTTGTCTGAGAAGATGGAAATCTCGGTAACAGATATAAGCCAGGTGTGGATCGCCGGCGCTTTTGGAAGTTTTCTTTCTCCGGACAGCGCCTGTGCCATCGGCCTGATTCCTCCGGAACTGAAGGGCAGAATCAGCGCCATCGGAAACGCGGCCGGAGAAGGCGCCAAACTGGTCCTTAGAAACAAAGAGCTCTGGAAAGAGGCGCAAAAGCTGGCAGGAGAGGCGGAGTTTCTGGAACTGGCGGCCAGTCCTGATTTTCAGGACTGTTATGTAGACGAATTGGAATTTCCCGAATGGGAATAGAATACGGGGTGAGAATACAAATGCTGGATTATAAGGAGCTGGAAAAGACAGGAAAAGAATGCGGATTTACCCATGTGGGTATGCTGGATACAAGCACAATCCATCTTTTAAAAGAAGTGCGGGATATGTGCAGTAAGGACAGCTGCCATATGTACGGAAAAAACTGGTGCTGCCCTCCGGGCTGCGGCACGCTGGAAGAATGCGAAGAAAAGGTAAGAAAATATGCCCGGGGCATTCTGGTACAGACTGTGGGAGAGCTGGAGGACGAACTGGACGGAGAGGGCATGATGGAGACGGAAGCGCGGCATAAAGCGAATTTTGACCGGATGCGGGAGGCGCTTCTGGAAAAATATCCGGGGATGCTTTCGATCGGCAGCGGATGCTGTACCAGGTGTAAAGAGTGTACGTATCCGGACGCGCCCTGCCGTTTCCCGGATCATTCTTTTGCTTCCATGGAAGCTTACGGAATGCTTGTCACAAGAATCTGTGAAGACAACCATATGGCATACTATTATGGACCCGGTACCATATCCTATACCAGCTGCTTTCTGCTGGAATAAAGGAGAACCTATGGCTGTTTTGGAAGAGATACGCCTGTCCATTGAACATGGGCGGCCAAAAGATACGGAGAAACTGGTGCGCCGGGCACTGGAAGAAAAAGTTCCTCCCGAAGATATCCTGGAGCACGGGATGATTCCGGCCATGCGCAATGTGGGAGAGGCGTATAAAAACTATACAGCGGACATTCCGAGAATCCTTTCGGCGGCCCGGGGCATGAGAAAAGGCATGGATGTACTGGAACCCTTCCTGGGTCCGGAGGAGAACCGGTATATCGGTACGGTCATCCTGGGTACGGTGGCAGGTGACCTGCACGATGTGGGAAAGAACCTGGTAGCCATCATGTTCAGAAGCGCCGGGTTTAAAGTGATCGATCTGGGGGTGGATATATCGGACCGGCAGTTTTTAAAAGCGCTGAAGGAGAATCCGGAGACCTCCATCGTATGCATCTCATCCCTTCTGACCACTTCCATGCCGGAGATGCGCCAGATCGTAAAGAGCCTGCATAAATCGGACAAGGAACACCGATTGAAAATCATGGTGGGCGGCGGTTCTGTCACCCAGGAATTTGCCGACGAGATCGGCGCGGACGGTTATACGGAAAACGCGGTGGACGCGGCGGAGCTGGCAAAGACATTTCTGATTTAGGGCGCGAAGGGGAAGGAGGGGAAACTGTGAGACTGACCGACAGGATTTTGTTGTCCTGTTTAAGAAAGCAGTATCAGATCAAGGAACAGAGGACAAAAGACAGCCTTGGATGGCTGAAAGGGCCGCTGCTGTATGAAAAAGGAGAGATTCCGGAGAACGAAAGAGTGTATGTGGCGGACAGTCCTAAGCTTCTTCCGGCGAAAGAGCATCTGTGGAACAGGTCTTTATGGTTGTTTGCAAAGGGAAAAGAGGCGCCCGAAAGATGCGTCTGCGCGTTTTTTGAAGAACAGGTAAGGCCGGGGGAACTTTTAAACTGTGTCCGCAAAATTTATGAATATTATGAAGACTGGGAGGAAGACTTAAAAAAGATCCAGATGGATCAGGGGAAGATCGACGGGCTTTTGCAGGCTTCTCTGTCCGTGTTCGGCAACCCTTTGATGGTGCTGGGGGCGGATTTTTCCCTGTATTCCCTTGCCAGCACCACGCCTCTGCCCAGAGAATACCGGGTATTTGAGCAGGGCAAGGAACGTATGGATTATATCAACGCGTTTACGCAGGACAGCGTCTTTATGGCGCATAAAGAGTGCCCGGAACCGTTCTGGACGCCGGATTATATTACAGGCCATAAAGCCGTCGTACAGAATATCAGGAGAGAAGACCGCACAACCCATTATCTGGCCGTCATGGAATATAAAAATGTGCTGGGTGAGGAGTGCGAAGATCTCTTAAAGATTCTGGAAGGTTATATCCGGTATTTTTTGTACAACAAAGTGTCCGGCATCTACAGGAGGGATGAGACGCTTCCCAGGATATTCTTAAGAATCCTTTCTGACAGGACCATGGATTATATGGAGGCGAGCCAGAATCTTTCCGGCCTTGGATGGCAGGGAAGCCATGAATATATGTGTCTGGTATACAAAATTACTTATCTGGATCAGAGGAATATAAGCGCCAACGCCATATGCAGCTACATGGAAGAACATTTCCGGCATTGCTGCTGCTTTTCCTACCAGGATGATATCGTGACATTTTTTGATCTGACGCTCCTTGATCTGGACGAAGATAAAGTGGCGGGGAAACTGACGCATTTTATCAGGGACAGTTTTTTAAAAGCCGGTTACAGCCGGGTGATGAAAGGGCATCTGAACCTGCGCAGGCAGTATATACAGGCATGTCTGGCCCTGGACGTGGGCAGCAGGAAAAAACCTTATATGTGGATTCATCATTTCAACCAGATCGCCATGACTTATATCCTGGAACAGGTCACACGAAAGCTGCCCGGCAATATGCTGTGCCATGAAAAGCTTCTTACATTAAAAGAGATGGACGAGCGGGGCAGCACGGAATATATGAAGACTTTAAAGACCTATCTGGACTGTCATCAAAACGCGGTGAAGTCGGCGAAAGAACTTTATATACACCGAAGTACCTTTTTATACAGACTGGATAAAATAAAGGAAATTCTGGAATCCGACCTGGAGGATACAGAAGAACTGCTCTATCTGGAGCTTTCTTTCCGGCTTTTGGAGCAGGACAGGCAGAGATCCTAGAAAAAGTATCGGTTAAAACTGCGCTAAGAAAAAGAAGACTCAGGTTAAGCGGCAATTAAAATGGTATTTCTTATATGGATTCCTTTTATGAGATATGTTATCATGCCTTCGTTTATAGAGGAGGAATATGATATGGGAAATATTGGAAATATTCTTTTAGTGGCGGTTATGGTGCTGTTGGGCGGAATCCCGTCCGTCTATATTCTGGTCAGCATGCCGGTTATTCTTGCCAAAAAAATTTACAGGAAGATCAAATTTGGTGCTTCTTTATATGATTGACAGATAAAGACTATGAAACAGAAGGATCTTGTGAAAAACTGCCTGATCACAGCCGCCGCTCTGGCAACGGCCGTGTTGTTCGGGTTTTTATTACAGCCGTTTACAGACAGCGATACCCATGCGCCGCTTTTGTTTGTCCTGGCGGTGCTGTTTGTCTCCAGATTTACAGACGGATATATATACGGAATCGCTGCGTCGATGCTGGGTGTGATCAGTGTGAACTATATGTTTACCTATCCGTACTATGCCATTAATTTTACGATCTCCGGTTATCCGCTGACGTTTCTTGCCATGCTGGCGGTATCTCTGATCGTCAGCACATTGACCACACAGATTAAACAACAGGAACAGATCCGCCTGGATGCGGAGCGGGAGAAGATGCGGGGCAATCTTCTGCGGGCAGTTTCCCATGATATCCGGACGCCTCTTACGTCCATCGTCGGTTCCGCATCGGGTATCCTGGACAATTACAGGATGCTTTCGGAGGAGACGACCCTGGGGCTGGTAAAAGACATCCGGGAGGAAGCCCAATGGCTGATCCGTATTGTGGAGAATCTTTTATCGGTCACCCGGATCAACGGGGAGAACGCCAGAATCAATACGGACGAGGAGATCGTGGAAGAGATTGTAGGGAGCGCCGTGACGAAGTTCTGCAAGCGGTTTCCCGGGATGGATGTGGAAGTGGATATGCCCCGGGAATTTCTGATGGTTCCCATGGACGGTATCCTGATCGAGCAGGTGCTTGTGAATCTTCTGGAAAATTCGGCGCTGCACGGTAAAACGACCAGCCTGATCCGTATTGTGATCACGGCAAAAGAGGACCGGATCATCTTCGCGGTACAGGATAACGGGCAGGGGATCAAAGAATCGGTTCTTCCCCATATGTTCGAGGGAAGCCTTCAGTCCAGGGAAGGGGAAGAATATGACTCCAAGAGAAATATGGGGATCGGGCTTTCGGTCTGCTTAAGCATTGTAAAAGCCCACAAGGGAGATATGCGGGCGATGAATATGGAAGCCGGCGGGGCAAGTGTCGAGTTCTGGCTTCCCATAGAGAAAGAGGAGCAGGAGTATGGATATCAGGGATAGAGTACTGGTAGTAGAGGACGACAAAAGTATCCGGAATTTCTTTCGGACGGTCCTTGAAGCGAACAATTATGATGTACTCATGGCCAACACGGGTACGGAAGCTTACAGCCTGGTTACATCCCAGTGTCCGGACGTGGTGATCCTGGACCTGGGGCTGCCGGATATGGACGGGACAAAGATACTGAAAAATATCCGGGAGTGGTCCGCCATGCCGGTGATTGTGGTGTCTGCCCGCACCCATGAGAGGGATAAAGTGGAGGCGCTGGATATGGGCGCCGACGATTATATTACCAAACCTTTCGGCACTTCCGAACTTCTTGCCAGGATTCGGACGGCCATCCGCCACGCCCGGGCGGCGCATATGGGTCCGGACGGGATGCAGACCGGCATCTACCGTTCCGGCGCTCTGGTCATCGACTATGACAAGCACCGCGTATATATTAACGGGGAAGACGCGAACCTGACGCAGAATGAATATAAACTGGTAAGCCTCCTGGGCAGATACGGAGGCAAAGTACTGACCTATGACTTTATCATCAAAGAAATCTGGGGTCCCAATATGAAGACCGATAACAGGATTCTCAGGGTTAATATGGCCAATATCCGCCGGAAAATTGAGAAAAATCCGGCGCAGCCGCAGTTTATCTTTACGGAGGTAGGCGTGGGCTACCGGATTGTGGATCCGGACTGAAACGATATTTGACTTTTTGCCGTATTTTTGATAAGATAGAAAAAACGGAGGTGGCAATATGGATATTTCAGGATTATCAATGTCCATGCCTGCGGACAGGATTAACACAGGATTGGAAATGGTTCTTTTGTCCAAGGTGCTGGACACCGCAGAAGAGACCGGGGAGGCATTGGAAGAGATGATGAGTTCCGTGCCGGCTGTACCTGGACTGGGAGAGAATATAGATCTGCGGGTATAGTACAGGTCTGTCGAATTAAATAGTTGGTCCTATATGCCTGCTGCCTGGCGTGATGTCCGGCAGCAGGTTTTTATGCATATACGCAGATCAGGGGGAAATAAGCTATGAAAGAAGAAACACGAAAGAAAAAGCTGGCGCTTAAAATTATTGAACGCCTGAAAGAAGAATATCCGGATGCCGGGTGTACCCTGGATTATGACGACGCCTGGAAGCTTCTGGTGAGCGTGCGGCTGGCGGCCCAGTGTACGGACGCCAGAGTCAACGTGGTGGTGGAAAAGCTATATGAGAAATTTCCGGATGTGGATGCGCTGGCAGAGGCGGGCGTGGACGCGATCGAGGAGATTGTAAGACCCTGCGGCCTGGGAAAAAGCAAAGCCCGGGATATCAGTGCCTGCATGAAAATTATTAAAGAGCAATATGGCGGCAAAGTGCCGGATCGGTTTGAAGACCTTTTGAAACTTCCGGGGGTCGGCAGGAAGAGCGCGAACCTGATCATGGGGGACGTGTTTGGAAAACCTGCCATTGTCACGGACACCCACTGCATCCGCCTGGTGAACCGTATGGGTCTGGTGGACGGGATCAAAGATCCGAAAAAAGTGGAGATGGAACTGTGGAAACTGATCCCGGGAGAAGAAGGCAGCGATTTCTGCCACCGCCTGGTGTATCATGGGCGGGATGTATGCACCGCCAGGACAAAACCTTACTGTGACCGGTGCTGTATCAAAGACCTGTGCGCCAAAGCAGGCGTGTGAGCTTAAAACAATGGCTTTTGGATTTTTACACAATCCAGGGGCCATATTTTTTGCCCTCCATTTTGTTCCCGAATCCGAAAGTCCTTGACATTTCCCGAAAGTGTCCTATAATATGAGAGTAATTCTCATATTGGAGGGATCTTATGGCGCAGTATCAGACAGAACAGAAGAAGATTCTGCTGGCATATATGAAGGCTCACAGTGAGGAAACATTTACCATAGAAGAACTGTGTGAGAGATTAAAAAAAGAACCGGCGGTTATATGCGCGCCGGGTAAAAGTACCATATACCGTATTATGCCAAAGCTGGTGAAGGAAGGGCTGGTCAAGCGTTTTGTAAAGGACGGCAGCCGGAAATTTTCGTATCAGATGGTATGCGGCGAACACTGTGAAAACCATCTGCATATGAAATGCTCCGTGTGCGGCAGGCTGTATCATATGGAGGATACAGAGAGTGAAGAACTGCTGTTTAAAGTAATGAAAAAACATCATTTTCGGATAGACGAAGGCACGACCGTACTGTTCGGATACTGCGAAGGCTGTCAGGAGCGGGAGGACGAGTCATGAGAAAACGGAGGATGTGGTCAAAAATAAGCAGGATATTCCTTTTAGGGCTGGCGTCTGTGCTTTTGTCCGGCTGCGGCGCACAGGCAGAAGCAAAAGCAGATGACCCGGACGAAAACCTTAAGATCGTGTGTACCATCTTTCCCGAATACGACTGGGTCAGGCAGATTTCAGGACGTGAGTCGGATCATACGGAACTTACGCTTCTGATGAAAAACGGCACGGATATGCACAGTTATCAGCCTACCGTGTGGGATATGATGAAGATCGCCGAGGCGGATCTGTTCATTTATGTGGGGGGCGAGTCGGACTTCTGGGTTGAAGACGCCCTGGAAAATACGAAAAGTCCGGATCGAAAGGTATTAAACCTGATGGAACTTCTGGAGGATTCCGTGAAAGAAGAGGAGCATGTGGACGGCATGCAGAAAAGCCGCGGACATGGGGACCGGGAAGAGGAAGATGAGTCTGAGTATGATGAGCATATCTGGCTCTCTCTTAGAAATGCCGGGACCGCATGCCGGAAGATCGCGGATCTGCTCTGCGAACTGGACCGCACACATGCGTCAGACTATGAGGAAAACTGCACGGCGTATCAGGCAAAACTGCGCGCGCTGGATGATGCATACTGTGAGGCGGCAGCGTCTGTATCCCATACAGCGCTTCTGTTCGGGGACCGCTTTCCTTTCCGTTATCTGACAGACGACTATGGCCTTACTTATTATGCGGCCTTTGCGGGGTGTTCCGCGGAGACGGAAGCAAGCTTTCATACCATCGCGTATCTGGCAGAAAAAGCGGACGAACTTTCCCTTCCTGCCGTGCTTGCCATTGACGGTTCCGACCAGTCGGTGGCAAGAACCATCGCGGGCAGCACAAAGACCCGAAGTCAGAAAGTGATGGTGCTGGATTCCATGCAGTCCGTCAGCGAGCAGGATATAAAAGACGGTGAAACATATCTGTCCATTATGGAAAGAAATCTGACGGTATTAAAAGAAGCGCTTCAAACAAAATGACAGCCGGAGGTGAAATAGATGATTCAAATTTCGTGCAAAAACGTAACGCTGGGATATGAAGGCGTCGCTGTGGTAAAAGACCTGAACTTTGAAGTAAGTCAGGGAGATTATCTGTACATTGTGGGGGAAAACGGCTCCGGGAAAAGTACGCTCATTAAAGCGCTTCTTCATCTAAAGCCTCCCATGTCCGGCGAAATTCATATGGATCACAGCCTTTTGGGCGGCGGCATCGGCTATCTGCCCCAGCAGACAATTGTCCAGAAAGATTTTCCGGCTTCCGTGCGTGAGATCGTCCTGTCCGGCTGTCTGGGCCGTTTTGGATGGAGGCCCTTTTACGGAAAGAAGGAGAAACAGACGGCCATGGAGCATATGGAAAAACTGGGCATCACCCATCTGGCGGACCGCTGTTACCGTGAACTTTCCGGAGGCCAGCAGCAAAGAGTCCTTTTAGCCCGGGCGCTGTGTGCCACCAGATCCATGCTTCTTCTGGATGAACCTGCTGCAGGACTGGACCCCGAAGCCATGCAGGAGATGTATCATCTTCTTGAAAAGCTGAACCGGGAGGAAAAGATCACGATCCTTATGGTTTCCCATGATATCCGGGCAGCGGCTGCTTACGCGGACCATATCCTTCATATCAGTGAAGAACCGCTGTTCTTTGGCACGAAAGATGCATATATACAAAGTGAAATCGGCAGAAAGTATACGGGAGGTATGAAACATGTGGGAGATGCTTAAAATGTATTTCAGTTATCCATTTGTAAGGTATGCCATGATCGTGGGCGTGCTGATTGCGTTGTCTTCTTCTCTACTGGGTGTATCTCTTGTATTGAAGCGATTCTCTTTTATCGGGGACGGCCTTTCTCATGTGGCGTTCGGCGCCATGGCGGTGGCGGCGGTGCTGGACGTGGGAAACGATACGGCGGTGGTCCTGCCGCTTACGGTGCTGGCGGCGGTGTTGCTTCTGCGCACGGGGCAGAACGCGAAGCTGAAAGGGGACGCGGCCATTGCCATGATCTCTGTGGGAGCGCTGGCTTTCGGGTATCTGTTTTTGCATCTGTTTTCCAGATCTGCGAATCTTTCAGGTGATGTATGCAGCACCTTATTCGGATCTACGGCGATTCTGACCCTTTCTTTGACAGACGTGTGGCTCTGCATCGCGCTTTCGGTGCTGGTAGTGTTTATTTTTATCCTGTTCTATCATCGGATTTTTTCCGTGACCTTTGACGAAACATTCGCAAGGGCTTCCGGCATGCATACGGAGCTTTACAATCTTCTGGTGGCAGTGGTCACGGCGTGCGTGATTGTACTTGCCATGAAGCTGGTCGGGTCGCTTCTCATATCGGCTTTAATTATTTTTCCGGCGCTTACGGCCATGCGCCTGTTCAAAAGCTTCCGGGGCGTGATCCTGGCTTCGGCCGTGCTGTCCGTGGTCTGCGCGGCTTCGGGCATTCTCCTTTCCATCCTGGCTTCTACGCCGGTGGGCGCTACGATTGTGTGTGTGGAGATGGGGATGTTTGCCTTGTGCAGTTTTGCCGGAGGGGTTGTTCAGGGGACAAAAAAGGGGTATACTTAACACTTGAGTATAAGGAGTAAAAAAATATGTGGACAGCCAGAAAAATTTATTGCAGAGTCTTTCAGGGCGTTTTCAGAGCGGCGCTTCCGTTTCTGCCTTACAGAAATCCCAGGATTATTCCGTCGGTGGCGGGAATCGGGGATGTGTGTAAGAAGAAAAATGTGGATTCCGTTATGATCGTGACAGATCAGGGAATCCGCGCTTTGGGTCTTACGAAGTTTTTGGAGAAAAGTCTGGAAGAAAGAGGAATCTCGTATTGCATCTATGACCGGACCGTGGCGAACCCTACGATCTGGAATGTGGAAGAGGCAAGGGAACTGTATCTGAAAGAGGGCGCGCAGGCGATCATCGCTTTTGGAGGAGGGTCCTCCATGGACTGTGCCAAAGCGGCGGGAGCCAGAATCGTAAAGCCAAAGCAGAGTATTCATCAGATGAAAGGGCTTTTAAAAGTACATAAGAAGCTTCCGCTTCTGATCGCGGTGCCGACCACGGCCGGAACAGGCAGCGAGACTACGCTGGCGGCGGTGATTACAGACAGCGAAAAACGGCATAAATATCCGATCAACGATTTCAGCCTGATTCCCCGCTACGCGGTGCTGGATTATCATGAGACGACAGGGCTTCCCAGGCAGATCACGGCTACCACAGGCATGGACGCTCTGACCCATGCGGTGGAGGCCTATATCGGCGGTTCCACCACAAGAGAGACCCGGCAGATGGCGGAAGAGGCGGTGCATCTGGTCTATCAGTATCTGAAGGCGGCCTATGACGACGGAGGGGACAAAGAGGCCCGAAGCGGCATGCTGAAGGCCGCTTACTGCGCGGGTGTGGCGTTTACCAAATCTTATGTGGGGTATGTCCATGCGGTGGCTCACTCCCTGGGCGGCCAGTACGGGACGCCCCATGGCCTTGCCAACGCGGTGACTTTGCCTGTGGTTCTTAAGATCTACGGTCCGGCCTGCGAAAAGAAACTGGCCCGGCTGGCGAAAAACGCAGGGGTGGTGGACCGGACGATGAAAGATCAGGAGGCGGCGCACAGATTTATTGAGTGGATTGTGCAGATGAACGATTCCATGGAGATCCCCCGCCATCTGCCGGATATTCGGGAAGAGGATATCCCGGTGATGGCCCGCCATGCGGATCAGGAGGCCAATCCGCTGTATCCGGTTCCTGTGCTTATGAACCGAAGAGAACTGGAAGAAATTTATTATAAAGTAAAGGGCGGTTAAATGATGCAGGCAGAAGCATTTATAAAAAAGCAGCAGGATTTTTTCCTGTCAGGAAAGACGCTTGCGCCTTCTTACCGGGTACAGGCGCTTAAAAGACTGGAAAAAGCGATTCTTTCCTATGAAGAAAGATTATGCCAGGCGCTGAAAGAGGATCTGGGCAAATCCAGGGCAGAGTCTTATATGTGCGAGGTGGGGCTTACTTTGTCCGAACTTCGCTATGTGAAAAAACATGTATTTGCCTGGAGCAGGGACCGGCGCGTACACACGCCCCTTGCGCAGTTTCACGCGAAAAGCTTTACCGTGCAGGAACCCTACGGGGTGGTGCTGATTATGTCCCCCTGGAACTATCCGGTGCTGCTTACCCTGGAGCCGCTGATCGGGGCGCTGGCCGCCGGGAACTGCTGCATTGTAAAACCGTCGGCCTATGCGCCCGCCACGTCCAAAGTGCTGGCCCATATGCTTAGGGAAGTGTTTGCGGAAGAATATGTCGCGGTGGTGGAAGGCGGAAGGCAGGAAAACCAGGAGCTGCTGGATCAGAAATTTGACCATATCTTTTTCACCGGCGGCGTCCGGGTGGGAAAGACGGTCATGGAAAAAGCCTCCGCCCACCTGACGCCTGTGACGCTGGAACTGGGCGGTAAAAGTCCTTGTATTGTTGACCATACGGCCAATCTGAAACTGACGGCCCGAAGGCTGGTGTTCGGAAAATATTTAAACTGCGGCCAGACCTGTGTGGCGCCGGATTATGTACTGGCGGAACGAAGCATCAAGGATGAGCTGCTTGCCTGTATCAGACAGGAGATCATAAAACAGTACGGAGAAAAGCCCCTGGAAAATCCCGACTATGGAAAGATGGTCAACCGGAAACATTTTAAAAGAGTCCTTGGACTGATCGATCAGAATAAACTGGTCTGGGGCGGCGAGAGCGACGAGGCGGCCCTCAGGATCGCGCCCACGGTGCTGGACGGCGTGACGGAAAAAGACCCTGTGATGCAGGAAGAAATCTTCGGCCCTGTCCTTCCGGTCCTGACCGTGGCGGACATGAAGGAGGCGTCCGCGTTTGTGAGAAGGCATCCCCGTCCGCTGGCCCTTTATCTGTTTACGAAAGATCAAAGAACAAAAGATCATTTCTTAAAAAGCGTGCCTTTTGGGGGCGGCTGTGTGAATGATACCATCATTCATCTGGCCACGTCCCATATGGGTTTTGGCGGCGTGGGGGACAGCGGTATGGGTTCTTATCATGGGAAGAAAAGCTTTGAAACTTTCAGTCATGAGAAGAGCATCGTAAAAAAATATACCTGGCTGGATCTGCCCATGCGCTACCAGCCTTACAGCAGGATAAAAGAGAAGCTGGTCCGCCTGTTTGTGCGGTGATTGACGGATGTCTGTGAACAAGGTATACTGATACAGGAGCAAAAGACGTTTATGAGAGAGATAGTAGAGAGATTTTTACAGAATCCGGATCTGACAAAAGAAGAATATGTGGAACTTCTTACCTGCGCCGAAGACCCGGAGTCGGTGGGTAGGCTGACAGAAGAGGCAGTGCGGATACGAAAAGCGCATTATGGGGATAAGGTCTACTTAAGAGGGCTGATCGAATTTACCAATTACTGCAAAAACGACTGCTACTACTGCGGCATCCGCTGCGGCAACAAAAACGCCGTACGTTACCGCCTGACCAAAGAAGAAATACTGTCCTGCTGTGAGGACGGATATGAACTGGGGTTTCGCACCTTTGTCCTCCAGGGCGGCGAGGATATATGGTTTACGGATGAGCGGATGGAAGAGGTGATCCGCGCGATCCGTCAGAGATATCCGGACTGCGCCATCACTTTGTCTGTCGGGGAAAAATCCTATGAAAGCTACAGACGGTTCAAAGAGGCAGGCGCAGACCGGTATTTGCTGCGCCATGAAACTGCCAATGAGGACCATTACAGGAAGCTGCATCCTGCGGCCATGAGCCTGTCAAAGCGTAAGCAGTGCCTGTATGACTTAAAAGCGCTGGGATATCAGGTGGGCGCCGGATTTATGGTGGGCGCGCCTTACCAGACGAAAGAATGTCTGGCAGAAGACCTGGTCTTTCTCAAAGAGTTACATCCTCAGATGGTCGGAATCGGGCCTTTTATTCCCCATCATGATACCCGGTTTGCAGGTGCGCAGGCCGGCAGTGTGGAGCTTACGCTGTTTCTCTTATCCGTGATCCGCATTCTTCTGCCTAAGGTGCTTCTGCCTGCCACGACGGCTCTCGGGACGCTGGACCCCAAAGGCAGGGAAAAGGGCCTGTCTGTGGGCGCCAATGTGGTCATGCCCAATCTGTCTCCGGTGAAGAACCGCAAACAATACGATCTGTATGATAACAAGATCTGCACCGGCGAAGAGTCGGCGCAGTGCAGGGGGTGCCTTGCCCGCAGAGTAGAAAGTGCAGGCTATCGGATCGTAGATGAGCGCGGGGACGCGCTGTGAAAGGAGCATGCGACAGATGAAATTCACATATCCGGCGGTTATAAGTAAAACGGACCGCGGCTATAAAGCCACATTTCCTGACCTGGAATGCTGCGAGGCCGAGGCAGATACGGTGGAAGACACGGTGGAAAAGGCCAATGAGGCCGCCTGTAACTGGATTGAGCTGGAACTTTCCGAGGAGGACGGGCAGCTTCCGCCTGTCACCGATGTCCGGGATCTGGAACTGAAAGAAGGAGAGCTTGTCCGGAATATATGTGTCAACATCCGTTTTACGGACGGGTGGGATGAATAAACCGTAAAAGGTTTGACAGGTGCTTCTTTTTGTGTTAAAATCCACTAAATCAGTAGGAATACTTATAAAAGAGGAACACATATGAAGACAGAAGCGATTTTGGATGAAAAATTCCAAAGATGCAAAGACCTTCTTTCGGCGCTGCAAAAAGTCGCCGTCGCTTTTTCCGGCGGAGTTGACTCCACATTTCTTTTAAAAACGGCCCGGGAGGTTTTAGGGGAACATGCCATAGCGGTGACGGCCTGTTCGGAATTTGTTCCGCCGAGGGAAATAAAAGAGTCGCAGGCGTTCTGTGAAAAGGAAGGAATCCGGCAGATCTTATGCCCTGTGGACGCGCTGGCGGTGGAGGGCATTTCACAGAATCCCAAAGACCGGTGCTATATCTGTAAAAAGGCGCTCATGGGACAGTTGAAGCAAAAGGCCGAAGCGGCAGGGATGTTTCTACTGGCGGAGGGTTCCAACATGGACGATCTGGGGGACTATCGCCCGGGACTTAAGGCGGTGGAAGAGCTGGGGATCAGAAGTCCTCTTAAGGAGGCGGGCCTTACAAAACGTGAGATCCGGGAGCTGTCCAGGCAGATGGGTCTTCCCACCTGGGACAAGCCGTCTTTTGCCTGCCTGGCTTCCCGCTTTGCTTATGGAGAGACGATCACAAAAGAGAAACTTTCCATGGTGGATCAGGCGGAGCAGATCCTTATGGATCATGGATTTTCCCAGATGCGGGTACGCGTCCGGAAAGATACGGCCCGGATCGAACTGCTGCCCGATGAATCCGCGCGGATTTTTGAAGAAAGAATCCGAAAAGAAGTGTCGGAAGAATTTACGGCGCTCGGGTTTACCTATGTATCGGTGGACCTTAGGGGGTATCGGACCGGAAGCATGAATGAAGGGTTGTGATAAGGCAGATGTCGGAAAGATTTGCAAGGACAGAACTGCTTTTGGGCAGCGAATCTATGCAGCGTCTTAAAAAAGCCAGAGTGGCGGTATTCGGGATCGGCGGCGTAGGCGGCTATACGGTGGAGGCGCTGGCAAGAAGCGGCGTGGGAACGCTGGATCTGATTGACAATGACAAAGTATGTATGAGCAATATCAACCGCCAGATCATTGCCACCGAAGATACGGTAGGAAGGTATAAGGCAGATGTGGCGGCAGAACGGATTCGCGCCATCAATCCCCATGCGAAAGTGAATGTGCATAAGGTTTTTTACATGCCGGATACGGCAGGGCAGTTTCGGTTTTCGGACTATGATTATGTGGTGGATGCCATCGACACAGTGACAGGAAAGCTTATGCTGGCGGAGCAGGCGGCAGCGTGCGGTACGCCGGTTATCAGTTCCATGGGCGCGGGCAATAAGCTGGACCCGGCGGCTTTTCAGGTGGCGGATATCTATGAGACGTCGGTCTGCCCTCTGGCGAAGGTTATGAGAAGGGAGCTTAGAAAGCGGGGGATTCAACACTTAAAAGTCGTGTACTCTAAAGAACCGCCGCTGACGCCGGGAGATTCGCCCGAAGACGGCGGCCTGACGCATATAAAAAGACCGGTTCCCGGAAGCTGCGCGTTCGTCCCTCCGGTGGCGGGACTTATCATCGCGGGGGAAGTGATCAAAGACCTGACGATCAGAAAGACAGAAAGGTAGCAGGGGCAGGTGAGAACGATTACAATAGAAAATCCGGAAAGGACAAAGGAGATCGAAAGAAGCCTGATCAAAAAGTTCAGAAAACCGATCTGGCGGAATTTTACCAAAGCAGTCCAGCGGTATGAGCTGATCAAAGAAGGCGACAGAATCGCCGCCTGTATCTCCGGCGGAAAAGATTCCATGCTGATGGCAAAGCTTTTGCAGGAGCTTAAAAGACATGGGCCGGTTCCTTTTGAACTTGTCTTTCTGGTGATGAATCCGGGGTACAATGAAGAAAACTGGAAACTCATACAGGAAAACGCCGGGATTCTGGGGATTCCGCTTACGGTATTTGAAAGCGATATTTTCAATATAGTGGAAGGCATCGAACAGAGCCCATGCTATCTGTGCGCCAGGATGCGCAGAGGATACCTGTATTCCCACGCAAAAGAGCTGGGCTGTAATAAGATCGCCCTGGGACACCATTTTGATGATATGATCGAGACGGTGCTGATGGGGATGCTCTACAGCGGGAAAGTGGAGACGATGATGCCGAAACTTCACAGCCGGAACTTTGAAGGCATGGAGCTGATCCGTCCCATGTATATGGTAAAGGAAGCGGACATCAAAGCGTGGAGAGATTACAACAAACTGCATTTTATCCAGTGTGCCTGCCGGTTTACGGAAAACTGTGCCACCGGAAACACAGAGAAAGGCTCCAAAAGGGATGAAATGAAAAAACTGATCGCGCACTTCAGAAAGACCAGTGATGTGATCGAACAGAACATTTTTAACAGTGTACACAATATCAACCTGAACACAGTGATCGGATACCACAAAGGAGATATGCAGTATAATTTCCTGGATGACTATGACAGGGAGAAGGGAGAACAAATATGAAAAAGAAACTTTTAAAATCATTGTCACTGACAACAGCCATGATCCTGGGGGTGATGAGTCTGTCGGCCTGCGGCGGCGCGCCTGCTTCCGATACGCCTGATTCCACCGCTGAACCGGCGGCAGAAGAAGGACAGGAGACGCCCGGGGATACAGGCGCTTCGGCTGCTTCTGATAATTCCATCGTCATCCGCGTCAGTGCGGACCCTCTGAATATCAACCCTCTGTATGTGACCGATTTAAACAGCTTTACCATCATGCAGTCCATGTACAGCCCGTTCTTTGAGATCGTGGACGGGGAAGTCTATTATGGAAACGGGCTTTTGGAGAGCGTGGAAGCCAATGAAGCGTCCACACAGTTTACGCTGAAATTAAAAGAAGGGCTTACCTGGCATGACGGGGAACCCATTACCGCGGACGATATCGTCTTTTCCATGACGACCCTGTTAGACGAAGCCCAGGCCGTGCCGTATTCTACTTACGGTTACGATTCCGAGGGCAATGCGGCGGTAACCGAGAAAGTGGATGATCTGACCGCGACGATTACGTTCCAGACAGCCAACACCGGCTTTCTGGGAAGCTTAAGCCAGATTTACTGCATCCCCATGCATATCTATGACGGTGTTTCCAATATAGGAGAGAGCGAGCTGAACTTTGAGCCGGTGGGAAGCGGACCCTACAAATATGTATCTTATGCATCCGGACAGTCTTATGTGGTAGAGCGTTTTGACGATTACCTGGGCGGCGCGCCGAATCTGGACCGGATCACGTTCCGCATTATCAAGGATACCAATACAGCCATCGCGGCGCTGCAAAGCGGCGATATCGACGCCCTGAACATCGGAAGCGACGATTATGCGGCTGTGGATGCCATTGAAAATGTGACGATCAACCATTACAATTCCGGACAGGTAAACGCCATGGGTATGAATGAGATGAATGCGGACCTGGCCAGGGCAGAAGTCCGTCAGGCGATCGCATATGCGCTCAACAAAGAAGAGCTGATTACCTTTGCCTACAATTCCACGGATTTTGCGCAGCCGGCTTATTCGGTTCTTACACCTGATACACTTTACTATGACGACAGCCTGACCCAGTATGACAACGATCCGGAAAAGGCAAAAGAGCTGCTTGCATCGGCAGGCGCGTCCAATTTAAGCTTTAATCTTCTGTATTCCACGGCGGCCGATGAGATGGAAAAAGAGGCGCTTTATGTACAGTCGAAGCTTGCGGAAGTGGGCATTACGGTAGAATTAAATCCCCAGGAGGATTCGGTCTATAAGAACACAGTCAAAGAGATGGGAAGTTCCGCCTATGATCTGGTGCTGCAAAACTGGGAGCTGGGAGCGGAGCCGAGCCTTTACGGCGATATCATCCAGTCAGGCAGCCGCAGCAACACTTCCAACGTCAAGGACAGCGAACTGGACGCCCTGTGGTTAAAAGGACTTTCTGTTCCGGACGGAGCCGAGAGAGAAGGAATCTACAAGGAGATACAGAACAGGATCAACGACAATCAGTATATCTATACGATCTCCTACTCCAACGGCTTCTATGCCATGTCGGACGATTTCGGAGGATTTGATGATTTCCTGCTTCAGACGATCTATCTTGACTATTCAAAATTATACGCGGTTGACTAAGAGGAACCTATGAGAAAAGTTTTAAGCAAACTGTTTCAGTCAGTCCTGATTATGTTTTTAGTCTCGATCTTATGTTTTGTGCTGGTAAAGGCGGCGCCGGGAGATCCGGTCATGACCTATGTCCAGCCAAACATGAGCGAGGCATACATAGAAACTTTAAGGGAAAATTTGGGGCTTACCAAACCGTTATATGTGCAGTATTTTATCTGGCTTGGCAATATACTCCGGGGAAATTTCGGATATTCGCTTGTCAATATGCGCCCGGTCCTGTCTCAGATCCTGGAGCGGCTTCCGGCTACGGTCTGCCTGATGGGGACGAGCCTTTTGCTGGCAGTGATTTTATCCATTCCGCTGGGGCTGTTTTCCGGCAAATACAAGAACGGGGCGCTGGATAAGATTACCAGCGTGTTATCCTATGTGGGTATATCCATTCCCAACTTCTGGTTTGGAATCCTTCTGATCTATCTGTTCAGCGTATATTTAGGATGGCTGCCCAGCATCGGTATGCATTCCGAGGGAGACCATTCCTTTTTGGATCTGGTGCGGCATCTGATCCTGCCCTGTTCCGTCATGACTTTTGTGAACATGGCGCAGTTTACACGTTATATCAGAAGCAGCACGATTACGGAACTGTCCTCCGACTATGTCATGGTACAGACTGCCTATGGAATGTCGGAGACGGGTATCCTGTTTAAACATGTGTTAAAGAACGCCATGCTGCCTATGATCACGGTTCTGGGTATGAGCTTACAGTCGCTGGTGTCCGGTGCCATGATCTGCGAACAGGTATTTTCCTGGCCGGGGACAGGGCAGCTGGCTGTAACGGCGGTGACCACGTTTGACTATCCTCTGATCATGGGAATCACCATGCTGACGGCGCTTTTGATTGTGGTCGGCAACCTGCTGGCGGACATTCTGTATACGATCGTGGACCCCAGAATCCGCCATGCCGGCTGAGGCCTTAAAAAGCGTACATGGGAGGTAAGGTATGAATGAGAATTTTAAAAAGAACCTGATCCTGGGATTTAAGACCAACCGGCTTGCCATAGCCGGCCTGGTCTTAATCCTTCTGTTCGCTCTGGCGGCCATCCTGGCGCCTCTGTACCCGGTGGACCCCAACGCGATCTCTGCCACGGACCGGCTTTTGGGTCCCTGTATGGCGCATCCGTTCGGGACGGATGATATGGGAAGAGATTATTTTGCCAGATGTCTGTACGGCGGCAGGACGTCCCTTCTGATCGGCTTTCTGGCCATGGTTTTGTCCACGCTGATCGGTGTGACGGTAGGAACCGTCAGCGGTTTTATCGGCGGAATTGTGGATATTGTGCTGATGCGCCTGGTGGACGCGCTGATGAGCCTTCCCACGTTCCTGATTATGGTGGTCATGAACGCTTATCTGGACGCAGGCGTGAGAAACGTGGTCCTGATCATCGGATTTCTCACATGGATGAGTATCGCCAGGATTGTCAGGGGCGAGACGCTTTCACTGAAGGAAAGAGAATATGTGGTGTACAGCCGTATCTCCGGCCAGCGCCGGGGGAAAATAATCCTGCGCCATATTGTACCCAATATCATGCCGACTGTCATCGTATCGGCCACGATCAATGTGGCGCAGGCAATCCTGATGGAATCGGCCATGAGTTTCTTTGGACTGGGAATCATTCCGCCTACTTCTTCCTGGGGGAGTATGCTGAGCAGCTCCCAGAGGTATTTGACCACCGCGCCGTATCTTGCCGTCTTTCCGGGTATGCTGATCCTCCTTACGGTCATCAGCTTTAACTATCTGGGAGAAGTGGTAAGAAAAGTGTATGAACCGAAGTAAAGGGGAGAGAGGCATGGAGCATTTATTAGAGGTAAAAGACCTGGAAGTTTCTTTCGATACGGACGCAGGAGAAGTGCGTGCGGTGAAAAACGCCGGGTTTACAATAGGAAAAGGAGAGATCTTCGGGATCGTGGGAGAGTCGGGAAGCGGCAAAAGTGTTGCCACCAAATCGATCCTTAAGCTGGGTCCGTCCAATATCCGGATCAAATCAGGCGAGATTCTTTATAAAGGGCAGGATATCCGAAGTCTCTCCGACAAAGAACTGCGCCTTCTTCGGGGCAGGCAGATATCCATGATCTTCCAGGATTCTCTGTCCGCTTTAAATCCGGTCTACACGGTGGGAAATAAGATGACGGAGCTGGTAAGAAGAAATGAGTCTCTTCCCAAAACAGAAGCCAGGCAAAAAGTCATGGAGCTTTTAAAAGACGTGGGTATTGTGGACCCGGAGCGCTGTTTCAGAAGCTATCCCCATGAATTGTCCGGCGGTATGCGCCAGAGGATTATGATTGCCATGGCCGTCTGTTGCGATCCGGATCTGATGATCGCCGATGAGCCCACCACTGCCCTGGACGTGACGATCCAGGCGCAGATTCTCCATCTGCTGCGCAATATCCAGCGGAAAAAGAAGATGAGCGTCATATTGATTACCCATGACCTGGGCGTCGTGGCACAGATGTGCGGCAGGGTCGCGGTAATGTGTGGCGGCTATGTGGTGGAGGAGGGGACGGCAAAAGAGATCTTTCATCATCCCGCCCACCCCTATACCCGGGCGCTGATCGCCAGTATGCCCCGGGCAGGCAGCGGAAAGTTTGAGCAGTTTTTGGAGCGGAGTATGCAGGACAACCGGGATAAAGATCTGTGTCCGTTTTACGGAAGATGTAAATACGCCCGGGAGGCGTGTGAAAAAGAACTGCCCGTCATGTATGCCGTAGAAGGCGGGCACAGGGCGCTGTGCCATCTGGGAGAGGAGGCGTTCGATGTCTGAGTATCTGATCGAAACAGAAGACCTGACCGTGCAGTTTCGCAAAAAGAACCGAAAGAAGCTGTCCCTGAAAACGGAATACTTTTCCGCGGTGGACCATGTGGGGTTTTCCATAAAGAAAGGCGAGACGTACGGACTGGTGGGAGAATCCGGAAGCGGGAAATCCACGGTGGGAAAAGCGATACTTCGGTACCACAGGCCTCAGACGGGAAAGATCCTCTATGACGGCAATGATATCGCGCATCTTGGGGAAAAGGAACTGCTTCCCTACCGGAAGAAGATGCAGTCGGTCTTTCAGGACCCGTACGCTTCTTTGGACCCGGGTATGACGGTGTCGGAGATTATATGCGAGCCCATGGAAATCCACAGGCTGTATACCCGGGCTGAGAGAAAAGACCGGGCGGCGGAGCTGATTGAGACGGTGGGGCTTACGAAGCAGGACCTTCTGAAGTATCCCCATGAATTCAGCGGCGGGCAGAGACAGCGGATCTCGATTGCCAGGGCTTTGTCGATTCATCCGGAGTTTGTGCTTTGCGACGAGCCGATCTCCGCGCTGGACGTGTCTTTACAGGCGCAGATTGTAAATATGCTGGAAGAACTGCAGGATAAGATGGGGCTTACCTATCTGTTTATCAGCCATCAGCTTCAGGTGGTGCAGAAGATATGCGATCATATAGGGGTTATGTACCTGGGGCAGATTCTGGAGACGGGGGCGTCTGGGCAGGTGTATGAAAATCCGGGACACCCGTATACGCAGATGCTGCTGGCTTCCATGCTGGAGCCGGACCCGGACGTGCATAGTCTGGACGGTATTATACCCGATACAGGGGTGCAGTCCTATGAAGGATGCGGGTGTAAATTTGCGGGAAGATGTCCGTATGTAACAGAAAGGTGCAGGGAAAAGATGCCGGAGGCGTATGAGGCAGAGCCGGGGCACCTGGTGATGTGCTACAGATATGAGAGATGACGGAGGCAGGCGATAAGCGATCAACGACAGAGGCTGATCGCTTTTATCCGGATTTTAATTCATAGTTGACAAATGGGGATTATGGGAATATAATGGAAAAAATAAGAAAGAGTGAAGGCTTGGCGATGCCGGAAGAGCCGGAGCGGATTTTTAACAGAGAGGCGGTAAAGAAATGGCGAATATTTATAAAGGCATGTTGGATCTGATTGGGAATACTCCCCTGGTGGAAATTGTGAATGTGGAGAAGGAGCTGGGACTGGAAGCGCGGGTGCTGGTGAAGCTGGAGTATTTTAATCCGGCGGGAAGTGTAAAGGACAGAATTGCCAGGGCTATGATTGAGGATGCGGAGAAGAAGGGGATTCTGAAAGAAGGATCCGTGATTATTGAGCCGACTTCGGGAAATACGGGGATCGGGCTTGCGTCCATTGCGGCGGTGAAGGGATATCGCATCATTCTGACGATGCCGGAGACGATGAGTGTTGAGAGAAGGAATATATTAAAGGCTTATGGCGCGGAGCTGGTGCTGACGGACGGAGCCCAGGGAATGAAGGGCGCGATTGCGAAGGCAGAGGAACTGGCGAAGGAGATTCCGGACAGCTTTATTCCGGGACAGTTTGTGAATCCAGCCAATCCGGCGGTTCATAAAGCGACGACGGGACCGGAGATCTGGAAGGACACGGACGGAAAGGTGGATCTGTTTGTGGCCGGCGTCGGTACAGGCGGTACATTGACGGGCACAGGCGCTTACCTGAAATCCCAAAGAGAGGATATAAAGATTGTGGCGGTGGAGCCTGCCGGTTCTCCGGTGCTTTCGGAAGGAAAGGGAGGCCCTCATAAGATTCAGGGAATCGGCGCGGGATTTGTGCCGGAGGTACTGGATACGAAGATTTATGATGAAATCATCAAAGTGGAGAATGAGGACGCTTTTGCGTACGGAAAGCTTCTGGCGAAAAAGGAGGGCGTTTTGGTAGGAATTTCCTCCGGCGCGGCTTTATCCGCTGCGATCCAGCTTGCGAAGCGGCCGGAAAATAAGGGGAAGACCATCGTTGCGCTGCTTCCTGATACAGGGGACCGGTATTATTCTACGCCGCTTTTTACCGAGTAGCTTTCCCGGTTGAAAGGAGACGAAAGATGGAATACGATTTTGATACGATGATTGACCGGAGGGGAACGAACAGCTTAAAATATGATTTTGCGGACCAGTGGGGGATGCCGGAAGATGTGCTGCCTATGTGGGTGGCGGATATGGATTTTCCCGCTGCGCCGGAGATACTTGAAAGGTTAAAAGAAGTATTGCAGCATGGGATTTTCGGCTACAGCGAGGGAAAAGAGGAGTATTTTCGCGCGGTGGCAGGCTGGTATGGGCAGCGGTTTGGCTGGGAAGTGAAAGAAGAATGGCTGGTGAAGACGCCCGGAGTTGTATTTGCCATCGCCATGGCGGTTCGTTCTCTTACAAAGGAGCAGGACGCGGTTCTGATCCAGCAGCCGGTCTATTATCCGTTCAGCGGGGTGATTAAAGACAATAACAGGGTGCTGGTAAATAATGCGCTGAAGCTGACGGACGGGCGGTATGAGATCGATTTTGAGGATTTTGAAGAGAAGATTGTAAAAGAACATGTGAAGCTTTTTATCTTATGCAGTCCCCACAACCCGGTGGGGCGCGTCTGGAAGGAGTGGGAGCTTCGGAAGATGGGAGATATCTGTGTAAAGCACGGCGTATGGATTGTCAGTGACGAGATTCACAGCGATTTTGTACGGCCCGGGTACAAGCATCTGGTGTTTGCCTCCCTTTCTCCTGATTACGCGGACTGTACCGTTACCTGTACGGCGCCCAGCAAGACTTTTAATCTGGCCGGACTGCAGACTTCCAATATTTTTATTGCGAATCCGGATATAAGGCGTCGCTTTGAACATGCCATGAAGCAGGTTGGCTACCAGGAGATCAATACCATGGGACTTGCGGCCTGTCAGGCTGCCTATGAAAAAGGCGGTCCATGGCTTGAGGCCTTAAAGGAATATTTAGAGGGGAATCTTTCTCTGGTGCGGGAGTATCTTGCGGAACATCTTCCGAAGATTCACCTGATCGAGCCGGAAGGGACTTATCTGGCATGGCTTGACTTTCGTGAGCTGGGACTGACGGAAGAAGTGCGTCAGGATTTAATCATAAAAAAAGCCCGTCTGTGGCTGGACAGCGGAGACATGTTCGGAAAAGACGGAGAAGGGTTCGAGCGCATCAACCTTGCCTGCCCGCGTTCGGTGGTAAAGCGGGCGCTTGTACAGCTTGAAAAAGCAGTGTCAGAATTGTAAGAGACATAATAAAAAGGGCGATATAGGAATCTCTTCTGACTTTCCTATACCGCCCGCTAAGCTATGGTATCCAATGGACCTTCCTCCTGTTTCTCTATATAGTATGGCTTCTTAAGCCTTGCTTTATGGTCTCTTATGACCTTTCTCGCTGTATGTAATTCTCTTATGGAATCTTTACAGCTTTCCATGAATGGTTTTTTTATTTAAGGTATGTTCCTTTACCTTCTGAAAATATCGATATTAAATTCTTCTGATGGTATAAATTTATGTTTCCGGTGGTCCGTACCTTCCTTTCTAATATATTATAGGGTACTACGTCAAGTTTTAATTGGAATCTCCTCCCTTCCTGCTCCGCTGCTTCAAAGGATTTTTAGTTTTCTTTTCTCTCATTTGTTATTTTATGAGTTTATTATAACACAGAAAAATGATTTGTCAATACTTTTTTTGAAAAAATTTAAATTATCTGAAAATAGATCGAAGATAATTATAAACCAGCGAAAGCCTGAACAGTGCAGGGAGGGCTGCAGCGGAACTATAACAAATCAGCGGAAGCCCGAAAGCACCCAGATGGCTGAGCGGACGCGTCAGCGGCCGGGAAGACATCTCCACCGGGTGCGGGAGGGCTGTAGCGGAACTTATATAAGGAGAATTATTATGGAGTATCGTACGGATAAGAAGGGTACGCAGCTTTCCATACTGGGATATGGATGCCTGCGTTTTACGAGGAAAAACGGAAAAATTGACCTGGAAAAAGCGGAATCGGAGATCATGGAGGCCATAAGAGGCGGCGTCAACTATTTTGATACCGCCTATGTTTACCGGGGCAGTGAAGCGGCACTCGGGCAGATTTTAAAGAAAAATCACTGCCGGGATCAGGTGTATATCGCCACCAAGCTGCCTCACTACCTGATTAAATCCCGGGCGGGCCTGGAGCGGTGTTTTAAAGAGCAGCTTGCCCGTCTGGAGACGGATCATGTGGATTATTATCTGATGCATATGCTCAACGACGCGGACACCTGGCGGACGCTTCTGGAGAAAGGAGTGGGAGACTGGATCGAGGAAAAGAGGCGCCAGGGACAGATCGGTCAGATCGGATTTTCCTACCACGGAAATACGGCGCATTTTAAGGAACTTCTGGATGCGTACGACTGGGATTTCTGCCAGATTCAGTATAATTACATGGACGAGCATACCCAGGCCGGAAGGGAAGGGCTTGAATACGCGCAGAAAAAGGGGATTCCGGTCATTATTATGGAACCTTTGCGGGGCGGGAAACTGGTGCAGCTCCTTCCTGAGGAAGCGAAAGAACTGTTTAGAAAAGCGGATCCTGCGCGCTCGCCCGCAGAATGGGGACTGCGCTGGCTGTGGGATCAGTCCGCGGTGACCGTGGTGCTTTCGGGCATGAATTCCCTGAAGATGGTACGGGAAAATATAAGAATTGCTTCCCGGGCGAAGGCAGGTGAGCTTTCCGAGACAGAACGGGCGTTGTACCGGCAGGTAAAACAGAAGATCGAACAGAAAGTCAGGGTAGGATGTACGGCCTGCGGCTACTGCATGCCCTGTCCCCAGGGTATCGATATTCCGGGGACATTTCGCTGCTATAATGAGATGTATACGGAACGGCCTTCAGTGGGCAGAAAAGAATACATGATGACTACCGCCTTTCGCAAACATCAGAATCCTGCCTCCGGCTGCATCCGCTGCGGAAAGTGCGAAAGACATTGTCCGCAGAATATTCCGATACGCGAAAAACTCAGTCAGGCCTCTAAAGAACTGGAAACATTCCGCTATAAAATGATGGCGTTCCTGGTCAGAACCTTTCGGATCTGGAGATAGTTTTCTCATTGACAGAAGCGGAAAAATAAGGGAAAATATAAGAAATAAACTATAGTTAAGGAGGAGCCCAATTATGTCAACACCCCATAATGGAGCCGAAAAAGGCCAGATCGCCAAATGCGTACTGATGCCGGGAGATCCGCTGCGGGCAAAATATGTGGCGGAGCATTTCCTCGAGGACGCGAAACTGGTGAATTCGGTCCGCAACATATTTGCTTATACCGGAACTTACAAAGGCCATCCGGTCAGCGTCATGGCAAGCGGTATGGGAATGCCGTCCATCGGAATCTATTCCTACGAGCTTTACAAATTTTATGATGTGGAGAGTATCATCCGGATCGGATCCGCAGGCGCTTATGACAAAGATCTGAAACTGTATGATCTGGTGCTGGCGGACAGCGTCTACAGTGAGTCTTTCTTTGGACAGTGCCAGAGCGGAGACACCTCGGATATACAATATCCCAATACGACCCTGAACGCCAAGATCTTAAAGGCAGGAAGGGCACTGGATATTCCGGTCATGACCGGGAGAATCCATTCGGCGGACGTATTTTATTATGAAGAAGGTCAGCCGGGATGCGAGTATTACAGGAATGAGAAAGACTGTCTCTGTGTGGAGATGGAGAGTTTTGCCCTGTTCCACAACGCAAAAGTCCTGCGCAAGAAAGCTGCCTGCCTTCTGACCATATCGGATTCTCTCGTGAACCATGAAGTAACTACGGCGGAAGAACGTCAGAATGCTTTCACCAATATGATGAAAGTGGCACTGGAAGCGGCGGTTATCAGTGAATAAGGACAATGTCACTCTGATCGGCATGCCGGGGGCGGGAAAGAGTACCGTGGGAGTCGTCTTGGCTAAAGTTCTTGGATACCGTTTTCTGGATTCGGATCTGGAGATCCAGGAACAGACGGGAAAGCTGCTGTATGAGTTGATCGAAGAATATGGGGACGAAGGTTTCCTGCGGCTGGAAAATCAGGTCAATGCAGGACTTACCGTGAGACGTTCGGTGATCGCCACCGGCGGAAGCGCCGTCTATGGAAAGGAAGCCATGGAGCATCTGCGGGATATCTCAACGGTAGTTTATCTGCGGCTTTCCTGTGAAAGCTTAAAAGAAAGGCTTGGAGACCTGCACCGGCGGGGCGTCGTATTAAAGCCCGGTCAGACGTTACAGGACCTGATGGATATTCGCTGCCCTCTGTATGAGACATATGCCCATGTGGTCATAGACGCGGAAGAACTGGATATCCGGGAGGTTGTAAAGCGGATTACAGAAGCTCTGCAAAATATCGGATAAGTCTGCCGCCGTCGGCGATCTTTGTATGAGAAGAAACAAGGTCCGTCCGCTCGGGATGCCACTGCACCCCCAGGACGGGCCTTGTACTGTGTTCCAGGGCTTCCACGACTCCGTCGGGAGCCGTCTGCGTGACCTGCAGGTTATGCCCGATCTTTCGGCAGCCCTGATGGTGGGCGCTGTTGACCAGGCAGTGATCCTGATAAAGTCTGTGCATAAGGCTGCCGGGCGCGGTTCGGACCGCGTGAATCTGGTCCCGGTCTGTGTATCGGTGCGTATGTTTGACAGGCAGGTCCTGTATCAGATCTCCGCCGAAATAGACGTTGATCACCTGCATCCCCCGGCAGATGCCAAGTACCGGTTTTTCTGCCTGTACGAAGGCGTGCAGCAGGGTGAACTGGGCGTCGTCCAGTGTTTCGTTTACAGACAGGGAACCCTGGTCTGTCTGACCGAAACGCCGGGGGCAGATATCTCCGCCGCCGGGGAGCAGAAGTTTATCATAAGAAGAAAGCTCTGCGGGAGACAGGCTGACGTGGTAAGACACATGGCAGGAGGCAAGCGCTTTTTCATAATTTTTCGTAAGATCCGTAAGACCGGCGATCAGGATTTTCATACAGTCACCTGTGAGCGGCATTTGCCATATACTATGACAGAACTTACAGATCGGTTATTATTTTAAAAAGGAGTGGAGCAAATGATGCGGATTGAACCGGAATACAGAGAGATGGCGGAAAAACTGCATAAAGAATTTCCGGCAGCGGACGCCCATCTGGATCTGGCGGGGGAACTTTTATTCCGGGTGCAGAATAAAGAAATAAATCCTCTGCGCGTCCATTACCTTGATCATCTGCGGCAGGGAGGGTTTAACCTGGTCGTTTCTTCGGTCTATCTGAATGAAAATCAGCTCCCCGAGGCGGGACTTCGTACGGCGCTGGATCAGATCAGCGTTCTGATGGAAGCCATTGACCAAAATGAAGAATTTCTTCTGATCCGGACGGCAGAGGATATGGATCGGGCGATCCGGGAGGACAGGATCGGAATTTTGCTTTATATGGAAGGGCTGGACTGTATCGGGAAGGATCTTCATCTGCTCCGGATTTTGTGGGAACTGGGCGTGCGGGGCGCTTCCCTGACCTGGAGCCGCAGAAACATGCTGGCAAACGGATGCTGCAAAGCGGGAGAGCGGATACAGATTCCGGGAGGGCTGTCAAAGGACGGATTTGCGGCGGTGGAGGAAATGGAGCGTCTGGGGATGTTTCTGGATATCAGCCATTTAAACGACGACGGATTTGAAGATGTTTTAAGGATAACGAAAAGGCCGTTGATCGCGACTCATTCCAATTGTCAGAAAATTTATTTTAATTACAGGAATCTAAATGACAGGCAGATGCGCAGGCTGGCCAGGCGGGGCGGCGTGATGGGACTGAACGGGTGCGTCTATATTGCGGGATGTATGCAGGGGGAAGATCCGCTTCTTATGCTATGCAGACATGTGGAATATGCGGTTTCCCTGATTGGGGCGGAGCATGTGGGATACGGGTTTGATTTCTGTGACTCCTATACGAGGGCAGAACCCAGGGTGCGGCATGAAGAACCTCATGACGACTGCCTGGTTGACCATAGCCATGTGCCGGAGCTTACGGCGGCGCTTTTACAGCGGGGGATGAAAAAAGAGGATGTAAAGAAAGTGATCGGAGGAAATCTTGTGGAGTATTTCAGGAAGGTGCTGCCATGAGGGAAGGATACAGAAAATCGAGTTTAGGGTTGTTTCACGAAGAAA
>DKVI01000018.1 GCA_002491115.1 Lachnospiraceae bacterium UBA7182
GCAATTTGGGAAACTTTTAATTAATCACAATGCCAAACAAAGTATCAGACAGATACTCTGACTTAAGCGCGGTGACAGCAACACTCCAGCCGTCCGTACCGCCCACAGGCGCATAAGCGGTAAACCGTGCTCCGTCGGAATCATGGAAACTTCCGAAACCGTTCTCTCCCTGCCGCATCGCCTCATGGATGGAAGCCAGTTCTTTCAAAGACGAATCGCTTTTTGCCTGCTCCTCGATATTCTGTGTCGTAATCGTCTCCAGGGTAACATCTGCGATCGTGACGCCCGACTTGTTGATCATATACGCCCGGCTGCTCGGGCCAAGTTTTATGGACGAAACAATATCGTTTAAAAAGGTCTCCGGCGGCACAAAGTAGACCACACCCGCGATCTGGGCGCCCCGGCTTCCGCCGGCATAGAGCGGCGCAGCCACCATAATAGACAGTTCCCCTGTAATCTTGCTGATCAGCGGTTCTGATACATAGACCTCTCCCTGCATCGCGTGTTTTACATACTCCCGGTCCGAATAATCATTCCCGTCAAAGATGCTGTAACCATCTGTGCCGATGATATTCCCCCTCTGGAAACCATGCATACTGACACGTTCATCAATAATCACGCGTTTTTCCTCAACCGACACCCCGTCGTCTGACAACTGCGGAATACATCCTGTGTCCATGGCTACGTTCTTGTAAGCGGTCAGTTCCTGTTCAATGCGCTCTGCCGCCAGCACTGCTGTCTCGCTCATCATCTGGTCCACAGTGGCAAGGGTACCCCTGTAGCTCAGCGTAATGCTGGATGACCCCACCGCGATCAGCGCGATCAAAACCGTTGCCATCAGACATACTGTAATCTTTTTGCGGATACTCTTCATCTCTTTTCTCCCCTTAGTCCTGGTAATTATTATATTGCTCATTATACCATACTACAGAGATATCCGTCTATTACAAAAACAGGAATTCTTTGCAACTATCGCTTTTCTTCTTTACTCGCCGCCGTAAAACCAGCTCTTTAAGACATTCGTATCCTTTTCCACCACATAGCCGCTTCCGCCCCTGCCTTTTACATCCTCTGTCATGCTGATGACCAGAATGGGCTTTTCCGTGTTTCTGTCCGGTGTAAAGACAGCGAACCATCCAAGTTCCGTGCCGGAAGTGTCCTCTTTGGACGCTTTGATCTCCGCCGTGCCGGTCTTGCCCGCCAGCAGCACGTCTTCCAGGCGGGCTTTATAGCCGGTGCCGTTGGGATCGTTTATCACTTTGGTCAGACCGTTCAGCACTCTGGCCGATACGTCCGAAGGAAACGCCTGCGAAATCCAGTATTCCGGCGTTGTCTTCTGTCCATAAATCAAATACGGCTTTATGATGCTGCCTTCATTGCAGAAAGCCGAATAAATACAGGCCATATGCAGCGGATTCACCAGCATCTGCCCCTGCCCGTATCCGCTGTCTGCCAGTTGTATCTCCGTCTCTATGGCTTCTGTATTGGAAAACTGCGACTTTGCCATGACGATGTCAAAGGGAAGTTCCTGACCGAACCCTAACTTTTCCAGTGCATCTTTCATCTCCTGCGCCCCGATCTTCAGCGCAGCCTTCGCGAAATAAATGTTGTCGGAATAGATCAGCGCGTTTTCCAGGATCACCGGTTCGTAATCATGAAGGGTAGTCACATAATAAGCGCCCCAGGACGAATCTTTCTGCCAGCTTAATCCCTCGTTTCCGTAATCCTCTTCCGGATCAATGGCGCCCGAAGCAAGCCCGATGGCCGCAGTGACCGGTTTAAACGTGGAACCCGGACACCAGACCTGCCGGAAGCGATTGTATAAAGGCCGGTCTTCTGCCTCATTTAAGGCGTTCCACTCCTCATCTGAAAAGCCCATGATAAAGCTGTTGTTGTCATAGGACGGCGTGCTGACCAGCGCCAGTACTTCCCCTGTATAAGGGTCAATAGCCGCCGAACAGCTTTTGTCTTCTTTAAAATTCTCATACAGCATTCTCTGAAGTCCGCTGTCTATGGTCAGTTTCACATCCTGTCCGTGCTGCACCGGCGTGTTGGCCAGCTCCGTCTTCTCGTTGCCCTCCCCGTCCACAACGTAAATCCTGCATCCGTTCTTCCCTTTTAATTCCTTTTCAAATAAACCTTCCATCCCGCTTCTGCCGATCACGCTGGCCGCCGTGTACCCTTCTCCCGCGTGTTTTTCCAGATCTTCCGCCGTCACGTTCTGTACATAACCGACCAGATGGGCGGCCGCGTCTTTCAGGGGATACTCCCGTACTTCTGTATCGCTGATCATAATTCCCGGTATCTCCAGCAGTTTTTCGTGCCGCTCCGTCTCTCTTACATCCTCCTCTGTCGGTTCCAGCGGCAAAAATTCTGATTTTTCCACCTTGGGAATCGTCTTAATCGGGACAAATGAATCCTCTTTCACCCACTTGGCCGACAGTTTTTTTTCGATTACTTCCGGCTGTATTCCCAGAAGTTCGGAGAGTTTTTCCATATCCCCCTCTCTATTTTCAAACTTTCCGGGAACAATACCGACAGAAGAAGCGGTTCCTTCTCCTGCCAGTACATGATCGTTTCTGTCGTATATGATCCCTCTCTTTGCCTGGACGACAGACACCCTTACTTTATCCGGCTTTGTAAGCCCGGGAAAGATCAACGCGTTATTCCATATGAGCCGATAGCCTTCCTCGCCTTCTGAAAAAAACGCTTCATTTTCAAAACTGATCTCCCCGGCGGCCGTATCAAAAGAGGTCTGATAGTTCACTTTCATCTTATCTTTATCATAGGACAGAATTTCCACCGATATATTCTTTGCCTCTATCCCTTCGTAAATCGCGGAATTGCGCGTTATAAATTCTTCTTTACTGACACCGCCGGACGCCTCCAGATCCAGCATTTCATACATGGCTTCATACTCCTGCCCGGAAATATGGTCCATATAGATAGCCAGAAGTTCCTCCGGCTTCACTTTGGCATCCTCTTTCATCCAAAGCCAAATGCCGTATACGATGCCTCCGGCCATCATGATTCCTATGAACGCCAGCGCGATACACAGGCTCAGAATTTTATGATTCTTTCTTCTGCTTTTCCTTCGACTTCTCATCTTTTACCTCCTGCCAGGCATAATCCTTTTATTACATAATATTACACTTGTAGGAATTAAATGTCAAGAAGTTTCAGGTTCTGTCAGTTCTACCGCCTCAGGAGGCCAGGGCGCCGCCAAGGGAGCGGCAGTTTTGCGTCCCTTCTTCGTCCGGCGCTTCATTGCAGGTCACGCTGTCGCATACCAGATCCGCGCCTGCCGCTTTGCAGGTCTTCTCCCAGTTCTCCATCCACTCTCCGTCTCCCCAGCCGTAAGAGCCGAATAGAGCAATTTTCTTTCCTTTCAGCTTATCTTCGCAGGAAGAAAACACCGGTTCAAACTCGTCTTCTTCCAACTGCTCGTTACCCATAGAAGGGCAGCCGAAGGCGACCGCGTCAAAATCGTCCATCATGGAAGCGTTAAAGCCTCCGCACTCTATGACGGATACCTCCGCGCCTTTCGCTTTCGCGCCCTCTGCCACAGCGGCAGCCATCGCCTCCGTATTTCCTGTTCCGCTCCAGTAAACTACTGCAATCTTAGCCATAAATCTTTGTCTTCCTTTCTTTAAACTATTTATGAACAGCTCACAACGAGCCGGTCAAACGAATGATATTTTTGATATGCTTCACAATACGCCTGGGTACACCGTCTGAATCGTGCGAACTTACACCTGGCGGCTTCCACATTCCCGTACACCTTCCAGGTGCCCATGTATTTTGCCCCGGCCGCACCGTTTTTCATAAAAGCATCCACATCCTCGGGCGGATATCCGAGAAACAGCCCGATTTCATGAGGAAAAGCATCTTCCTGGTTCAGACAGCGGATCAGATGGATGACGCATCTGTCAGCCTGGCTGACAGGATAATCTCTGGCAGACAGAATCTTCTGTGCCGTACTGTCAGACAAATCCTCTTTCAGTCTTGCCGGACGATACATATAGATCAGCGCCCGACCTTTTTTATATTTTACCGGAATCAGCCGAAGCCCCCGGGGTACAAACTGCCGGTTCAACCGACGGATGCCCGCCATCAACAGATTCGGGTCTTCCGCCTGGCAGCTAAATAAGTTACCCGTCTTTAACCCCGCCATCGTTGGCGAACAGTGCTTTACAATTAAATCTTCTATCATTTTGCGCTTTTCCTTTCTTGTTTTTAAGTTAGTTATATCTAACTATATTGGTTATATCACGAAGCGTGCCTGTCTGTCAACAGGATAGGGAGGCGTGTGACGATAAAATTTCTCAAAACCCGGATTCTTTGGAAAATGCCTTTCGGGCATGGGTAATGCATAAAGAACAAGTATTTGATATACGGAAGTTTCTAATTTATGATATAAATACAGGCAGGAGAAGCCATAGCGATCATTCTGCAAAAAACGGCAGTCTCTGAATGCATTTGACTGCATGATTGAAAAAATCAGAAAGGAGTCATAAAATAATGAGCAAAAAATCAAGAAAAATAAAACGGATAGCGGCGCTGCTGCTGACAGCGGTGTTCCTAACAGCAAGCATACATCTGGACACAACAGCAGCAGAAAACACAGTACCCGGAAATATAAAAGAGAATCCGGCAGTAACGGAAATTCAGGAGGGAGCACCATCTGCAACAGCAGAAAATGAAACGCCGGGGGAATCACTGACAGAGACAACAGAGAATAAAATACCAAAAGAGCCACTGACAGGGACAACAGATAATGAAACACCGGAAGATTCATTGTCAGAAACGGCAGATGACAAAACCCCAGAAGAAGCACCGGCAGAGACAACGGATGATAAAGTCTCGGATCAACCGCAGGCAGAGACAATAGATGACGAAACGCCGGATCAATCACAGACAGAGACAACAAATGACAAAATGACAGATCAACTGCAGACAGAGACGGCAGACGATAAAATCCCGGAAGAAACACTGACAGAGGCAACAGATGATAAAATGTCAGAAGAAGCACTGACAGAAATAACAGATGAAATGCCTGAGAATCTTCTTGAAAATACTGTAAACGATGAAAGAAAATTTGCGCTTCGGGACGGTGACACCGATATTACAAGCGGGAAATTCGGAGCGGTTCTTGCGCGCATGACATTGCCGGAAGAACCGGACAGCAATAACAACGAAGCGTACATAAAAACCCTGAACCCGATCATTATCGGCGCCGACGGCAATGCAAATGCGTATTTCAAAAACCTGCGTATAGTTGCTGAAGACAAAGAAGAAAATGCAGCCGCACAATATCGGCTTATAGGAGATGTAAAAGCAGAAGCGCCGACGGTAACCTATACCATTATCATGACAGCAGGCGGAAAAAGCGACACGGCAACCTTTGCTGTTGCAGAAAAGGGAATCGAAAGTCTGAAAATCAAAGGAATCCCGTCGGTAATATCCAGCGCAAAGAAAATAAGTATCCGTCCGGCACTGGAAATCAATGAAGACCCGACCGGAAAAGAACAGGCAACAACGCCAAAAAACAAAAAAATGACATGGGAGATTATAAGCGTAGAAAGTATGGCAGCTCCTTCCAGCCTGAAAATCAACAGGCAAAACGGAGCAATTACAGTCAGTGCCGCTGATCACGGAGCATTTCGTATAAAAGCGACAACAGCGGACAGCAGATATACGGACGCTGAGGGAAATCCCATAAGCGTAACTTCGGAAATCGTGGAAGTTGTGTCTGAAAGCGACCAAAGACTGGAAAGCCTTACAGACTGCACAATTGTGCTGGTGGACAATCCGGACCCTGCAAAAGCGCAGCTGCTTCATCAGAATGGTAAATCGGCTGATATGAGCAGCCTGGACGGAACAAAAGCATACATAAAAATACAGAAGGCAGACGGAAGTTTCGTCAGCCCGGAGAATTATGTGATCAAAGCAAATAACAAAGCATTTCGGATCGGAGCAGACGCAAGCGCGGCATACGTTCTCACAAAGCCGATTGCACCGGGAAAAATGCTGGCTGTAACGCTGACCGCAACTTTGATGAACGGGAAGAAAGAACAGCCTCTGAAAGGCCGAATCACAATCCAAAGCGCCGAACCGGGAGAACAGGATTTAAGCCTTGCATTGGATGTATCGGGAACAGGCAGGTCAGAATTAAAAAATGACGGAAAAACACTGGAATTCAGCGGAAGCGCATCTACGCTTATAAAAATTAAACTTATGAAAAACGGGAGTCCTGCCAAAAGTCCGGCAAGCTACCGCCTGGCATTCAAAAATCTGAAAAAAATGTCCGAGGTAATATCCAAAGACGGCATCCTTGTATACGCAACCCTTCGCAAAGCATCGGGAACGGTTGTCCTGACAGACTGCAGCACGGGAAAAGTAACGGCGTACGAAGTCCGAAATATAGAAAAAGCCGCAGTCACGGGAAAAAGTCCGGCAATCCGACAGAGAACCACTCCTGCCTCCAGCACAGGACCGGATTACATAATTACAGCCAAGGGAAATGCAGTGACGGATTTTACACATGTGCGTGTAGAACTGCTGCCTTCAGATTACATCAAAAGCTGCAAAACCAGAAATGCGCAGGGAAAATACCGTGCTTTTGCAGGCGCGCTGGGTTTTAACCCATACGGAAGCGATCAGGCATTCAGAATATACGAAGTCAGGTCGGAAGATCATACTTTCCGCATACCGTTTGTGAAAGCGGAACAGCCTGCAAAGGGTTCCTATAAGCTGCAAATGACCGTAGGAAAGATGGATGGCAGCCAATTTATGGCAACGGCAGCACCGGTCGCTGTCGCCACAAAAGTAAGCGGCCGCCGTGCGAAGCCGGAAACAGATACAGAGGACGTCAAAGTACTCGTAGCTTATTTCTCGGCAACAAATACCACAGAAGGCATAGCAAAAAAACTCGCCGATGGAATAGACGCGGAGCTTTATGAAATTGTCCCGGCTGTCCCTTACACAGGGGCAGACCTTAATTATAATAATCCGGACAGCCGCGCCAACCGGGAAATGAATGATCCGAATGCCCGGCCGGCAATCTCGGGTTCGGTGGAAAATATGGAACAGTACGACATCCTATTTATCGGCTATCCGATCTGGTGGGGACAGGCTCCGAAGATCCTGTATACTTTTATGGAAAGCTATGATTTTTCCGGAAAGACGATTATACCCTTCTGCACCTCCGGAAGCAGCGGCATCGGCTCCAGCGCGACAAATCTGGAACCTCTTACAAACGACGCAACCTGGCTTCCCGGCAGGCGTTTTAGCGGCAGCGTATCACAAAATACGATTATGGAGTGGGTGCTTGGTCTTGGGCTGAATCTTGAAGAATAATTATAATGAAAATTTGATAATAAATTTTCAAACCTCATTGTTGATTTTTTTCTGGTTCCTATATATAATAAAAACAAAGTAAGGCAGCGGAGGTGTTCATCATGGCAATTACTACAGATCTTTTACAAAGCCTTGTCCCTATTTCACAATTCAATAAAGGTCAGGCGGCAAAGATATTTGACAGACTTCATTCTGAAAAAGAATTAATTGTTTTAAAGAACAATCAACCTTCAGCAATTATTTTGTCACCGGAAGAATATACAAGACTAACAGAAATTGAGGAAGATTATCTCCTACTGTTAGAGGCAACTAAACGAATGGCAGATAATGGAAACAATAAAACAATTTCATTTGATTCAGTAATGAGTAATCTGGGAATCAGTGAAGATGAACTTTTGGATACGGGGGATATAGATATTGAATGACATGGAGTATTGAGTTTTTAGATGAAGCGGAAAAGGATATGAAGAAATTCGATCATTCAGCTCAGATACAAGTGTTAAAGGGTATCCGAAAAGTCGCTCAAAACCCATTACCTGTAGAAGAAGGTGGATATGGAAAACCTTTGGGCAACAAAAGTGGAACAAATCTTACAAACCTTATGAAAATAAAGTTCAGGGATTTAGGAATCAGGGTTGTTTATAAGGTGGAACGTGCAGATGAAGTAATGAAGATCATTGTAATTTCTGCCAGAACCAATGAACAGGTATATAAAGAAGCAGCAAAAAGACGGGACAAACATAATTTATAACAGAATATGGTTTATGAAGCCACAAAGGAGGGCGTAAATAATTTTGTATCTATGGAAAATAAGTGTTCCTGATAAATAATATGATTCCTGTTCCGGACGTTTGTGTCACACAATTTAAGTATAATACTGTTAATCAATTTCGTTCCTTTAAAAATGAAAAAGAGAAAAATGATTATATTTATCTGCTTCAAAAAGAAAAAAAGCACCCATTATTGGGCAGACAGGAAATAGCGGTTCTTGTCCCTGACAAATAAGAAAGAGACCGTCCCTTAGAAATTCAGTTTTTTACAAAACCCTGGATTTTTACCGGACTGTCTCCTTCTTTTTACAGGCGGTATTATGATTTCAATTCCATCTCTTCCATTAATATGGCAACACCCCAGTCCTTGAGAGAAATTGATTCTCCATGGGTATACGTTGCCTCCGTCAGCAGTTCTGTTGCGTTCCACCGGCTTGTCAGGGAAACTGATTCACCGGAATAATTAAACAGAAAATGGATCTTCTGCCCTTTTGCGTTTATTCCGCTGCGCCGGATCAGCGGCCATTTTTGTTCCGGCTGTTCTATACCTGCATCGTTTGCCGCCTGGAGCAGATATTTTTTCAGTATTTCTGACGATGTCATGGTTCCCAGATACCATGCATGCCCGTTGCCGAAAGAATTACGGGTCAACGCGGCGTACTTTCCCCAGTATTTATGATTGTAAGAGGCTTTCGTCTCTGCAGTATCAGGAATTAAAAGTTCCATCCAGTATTTCGCCTCCGCTCCGTCTACAGTAACATTTACCGGGCGGGTGTACTGGTTGTATGTCATGCCAAAACAGTCCGTCAGTCCGTGAGGCTGGCGATCGGGAAAGATTTTCAGATGCTTGTCTGTCATAAAACTGCGGAAAGTAGCAAATATCGTACCTCCCTGTTCCACAAATTTGCGGACCCGCGGCACCAGAGACTGGTGAGTAGCATACAGTTCAGGAAAGATCAGGAGATCGTACCGGCTCCAGTCAGGCGCCTGTGAGAAAATCACATCACATTCCAAGTTTAGTTCATAAAGGGCATCATAGACCCAGTGGACTACGTCATTATAACTCAGATCTTTGTCAGTCGGGAACCATTTCATGGCATTTACGGATTCGGTATTTACCACAATCGCAATCCGGTTCTTTTTTTTCAGAAGGGGAAGATACGGCTGTAACCGCTTCAATTCCTGACCCAATGTTTTTGCTTCCTCATAGGTGGGATTAGATTCAAAATCATGACTTAAAAGTCCTTTCCAGTAGCTTTCCAGTCCATTGTGGAGGGAATGCCAGTTCCAGTACATGACTCCGCAGGCTCCGGATGCCAGATGGCTGTATGCCATTTGTCGAAGCTGTCCCGGATAAGGGAGCCAGTCCTTGAATGCCTGTGCCTGGCTCTCAAGAACCAGATAGGCATCATCCCGCAGGGGGCGCATCAGATCGCCGCCAAAGGCAATTTCACATCCTGTCAGTTTATCCTGATTAAAACAGTAGATGTCCGTTCCGATTAAAGTCATGGCCTTTGCGGATTCATAATGGCAGATATCCGGCTGAATGCCCCATGAATAACCGTCCTGCTGGCGGGGCGCGCCGAAGCGCTTCCATTCATAGTCGAAATTCTGAGTAATAAACTGATCCGGTCTTTTATATTCTTTTACAATATCAGACTGCCACATCAGGAAATCCTCTGCCATTTTTCTCTGAAATTTGGCAAATTCGCAGGCATAGCTGCCGTTGATGGTTCCTGTAGGGTCCGGAAGGTCTTCAAAACGCGTAACAGAATTGCTCCAGTAGTTCAATCCCAGGGAACGGTTGACCGCTTCGATGGTTCCGAAACGTTCTTTCATCCACCGCTGAAACAGGATCAGCATTTTATGGCCTGCCGTACCATAATGTTTTGTCTCATTGTCGATCTGAAATCCGATGACATTGGAGTACCCGGCTGTGTGGGAAACCAGATTGCGGATGATCCCTTCCGCGTAATAGAGATAAGTCGGATTGGTAATATCCATATTCTGCCGGCTTCCATAACGGTTCCTTCCTTTTTCGGTGGTTGCAAGAACTTCCGGGTCCAGCTGGACCAGCCAGTGGGGAACCGCGTAGGTGGGGGTTCCGACTATCACATGCAGACCATGCCGTTTTGCGGCGTGTATTACCCTGTCTACATGGGAAAAATCATACTCTCCCGGCCGGGGTTCTTCCACGCTCCAGGTGGATTCGGCAATCCGTATGGTGTTAAATCCGCACTCCGTCATCATCTGCAGATCCCGTTCAAGACGGTCATACGGAAGATATTCTTCATAATAAGCGGCTCCAAAAATAATTTCTTTGTTTAACATCTATCATTCTCCTTGTTTTTTGATACTTCTGCGGAAGATCGCGCAGTTAATCATGATGATTCCCTCCACTCCCAGTATCAGAAGGAAAAGCAGAATAATGGCAAGCATGCCGGGCATAAGCTGCAGCAAAAGGCAGGGGGCCGACACGGTCAAAAGCATAAGCGCTGTCCATGGGAGATTGGCAACTGCCAGTTTTGCCGCGTTTTTGATTGATTGTCTGCACGTTGCCTGAAAATAAGCCAGAAGAGGAAACAGATAGACAGAAACTGACAGCCATAAAATCATGGCGACTGTTAATACGCATCGGAAATATTGCTGCATCGGCTTTGGCATACAGGCAGTGATCCGATATTCAGCCACAAGCAAAAACAGCAGACATGCCATGATAAACCAGACGGGCGTCACCTGCTTCCAGTCTCTTTTCCATGCATTCCAAAATTCCCTGCATATGCTTCCTCCTTCTTTTTTCAGCAGTTTCAAAGAACAACTACAGGCTGCGGAGATACTGGAACCTGCAGTCAGAATCGGTATGCTGCACAGAATACACAATACGTTCAATATCACCAGATCGCTGAACCGGTCCAGGATACAGACCAGTTCTCCTTCCGGGTTAAACATACGGCCTGGCAGTGAGAGTTTCTCTTTTTTATTTTGTCGCTCCATGGTTATCCGTTCCTTTTTTTATAATCACCGGTATACGAAAAGATATCTGCGTCCCCTGATCCGGCGCGCTTTCTATTGAAAAACAGCAGTCTTTCCCGTATAAAAGCTGGAGCCTGCGATATACATTTTTAAGACCGATCGCAGTTCTGGATTTCATATCTTTGCACTGCGCCATCAAAAGGCGGATTTGTTCGGGATTCATGCCTTTTCCATTATCGGATATAAGAAAGTACAGCCATTCTCTCCGGTAGATCCGAATCGTCAGAATTCCTTTTTTCATCTGATCCTCCAGACCATGCATAATGCTGTTCTCGATCAGGGGCTGCAGCAGGAAATTGGGCATATAACAAATATTGGCAGTTTCTGAAATATCATAGTTGACTGTAAAGCGGTCTTCAAACCGGTACCTCTGGATCTGAAGATAATCCTGGACGGTCTGAACTTCATCCCGAACAGTGATCATATCATCATTTTTGATACTGGACCGCAGCAGTTTTGCGAGGGATACTGCCAGATCGGAGACCTCTTCACATCCGTTTGTAAAACCGAACCAACTGATGGTATCCAGCGTATTATACAGAAAATGCGGGTTAATCTGCATTTTTAAAAATTCTATTTCACTTTCTTTATTGGCCAGTTCCAGGGAATAGACCTGTTCCAGTAAATTCTGTATATTTTCTGCCATCCGGTTATACGCTCCTGTAATCTGTCCGATCTCATCCCGGCTTTGGTAGGCGGCACGGACGCTCAGATTTCCTTCGCCAAAAGACTGCATGCTCTGCAGCAGTTCCCGTATGGGCAGAACCAGTTTTCGGATGGCAACCATTATAAAGATAAAGGAAACAGTAAGTACAGCAGACAATATCACTGCCATTTCCATGACATTGACAAACATGGCCCGCCAGAGTACTTCGATACTGACGGTTGTTATCAGCTGCCATCCGTTGTCCAGTTTCCTGCCTGCATTATAATAGCTGTATTCTCCGCTGGACGGATCTTCGATTCTTTTCAGGGAATCATCCGGTTCGCTACAGATCATTCCCAGCGTACCCGCATCGCTGGATGCCACAATCTGCCGCGCCTCGTCCAACAGATAGATTCTCCCTGCATAAGCCCGGGGCAGGGTCGCGATTCTCTGACTGAAATATTCATTTCTGCAAACAATTACCATGTAACCTTTCGGCAGCATGGTCGTCGTATCCAGAATCGCGCGGCACATACAGATGTAATGTTTTTCTCCGGTCATTTCCCACAGTGCGGCGCCGTTTGCCCTGTATATTTCTGCAGGAGTCAGAGAATACTCCAGATATTCCCTGTTCGTGGTCCCGATAAAGATCTCGGTCCCGGAAAGAGAATAAATCCGTAAAGATACCACGCCGTCTACATTAAAAACGCGTCCTCTCAACTGACTGCTGATGGCATCCTTCTGCTTGTAAAAGCGACTGGCGTCGTCTTCGGCAGAGTCCTTTTTTGTCTCGGTATTGATATACGACAGATTATCCTGAACACTCTGGTCCACCAGAACAGAAACAGAGAGCTGGTCGATCTGTTTCAGCAAATCGGATACATTTTCAGTGGCCAGCGATTCCATATCTTCCATATAGCAGACAGCCTGTTGGCGGTATACTTTCTTGAACCTTACAGAAAACAGAAAGAAGAGGACCAGGCTGGAAACGGACAGGAACATCACAAATACAAGAAAAATTTTAAACCAGATACTATAATACCAACGGCTATTCTTCATTCTCGAAAAGCCCTCTTTTTCTGCTGATTTCTTTTAAGACAGAATGGAACCGAAGCTTCTGCGCATCGATATTCGCCGTTTTCTTAAAATCGGAAGGGCTGCATCCAAAAGCTTTTCTAAATATCTGTGAAAAATAGCGCTGGTCATTAAATCCTGTTTTTAAGCATGCCTGGTTTACTTTTTCCCCTTCTGCCAGCAGCCGTGCGGCGTTCATCATCCGGATGGCTTTTAAAATATCCATGAATGAATATCCGGTTTCTCTTTTTATCTTTCGCGATAAATAAGGGACAGAAAAATGGTAGCGGCCTGCCAGTTCTTCCAGGGAAACCGGTTTGTCAAATTCCATTGCCATATCCTGTAATAGATCTGCCGTTATCTGCGAGACCTTGGAAAAATGATTCTGTACCTGAGAAACGGTATCAAAAGTGCCGATGGCGCCTTCGTATTCTCTCAGCACTTTTTCCTGATACCTTTTTTGTTCCAGCCTCTTTTTTACTCCCGCCACCGTTTCCAGAATTTCCCGGGGACGAAATGGTTTCAGGATATACTCATAAACATTGTAATGCATCGCCTGTCTGGCGTACTCAAAATCGGAGAAACCGGTCAAAAGCAATACTGCGGTATCCAGTGAATATTCCTTGATCATGCCTGCAAGCTCCAGACCGTTCATTCCTGGCATCTTGATATCAAAGATTGCCAGATCGACCGGTTCCGACAGAAGAAGTTCTTTGACTTCATTTCCGTTGCTGGCCGAATAAACTTCCCCGATTCCGATAGATTTCCAGTCAAGGCTCAACAATCCTTTGCGAATTACCTGTTCGTCGTCTGCAATTAACAAATTCATGAGCGTATCCTTTCTAATGATTTTACGGTTTTCAAAACACAGCCAATCAACCTTTTACTGCACCTGCCACCATTCCTTCCATAATCTGTTTATGAAGCGCGATGTAGACAAGAATGGTAGGAATGATCGTAATAATGACGGCAGCGATCTCTCCCACATAATCGGTTGAATACATTGCCTGAAAGTTGGTCAGGCCGACCGGAAGCGTCATCATATTGCTGTCGGTAAGGAAAATTCTGGGAAGCAAAAGGTCGTTCCATACATTAATAAATTGTACCACAGCAACGGTGACTATGGAAGATTTGGAAATAGGCAAAATAATGCTGATGAAGCATTTATAAATACTGCATCCGTCGATGATCGCGGCTTCTTCCAGATCCCCCGGAATGCCTTCCATAAAGCCGCATATGATAAAGATGGACATTGGAAGCCCTACGGCAATCTGCGGAATGATCACTGCAAGATATGTATTTAAAATTCCCATTCCCTTGAAAATGGAGAACAGAGGAATGATTAATGCATAAACAGGGATCATCATACCCAGCAGAAAGACATTATAGGCCGTTTTGGACAGTTTCCAACGCATACGGGTAATGGCATAGGATGCCATGGTAGCCAGAATTGCCGTGATGATAACGGCGCTTATGGCAATGATGACCGAATTCACAAAGTAACGTAAAATATTTCCTTTTATGATTGCATTTATATAGTTTGTGAGACTCCAGGATGCCGGAAGTCCCCAGGTATTGGTATAAAGCTCCTGATTCGTTTTAAAAGATGCAAGAAACAGCCAGAACAACGGATAAAGACACATGACCGCAAAGGTAATCATCAATACATATTTGACGGCTGTCCATATTTGATCAGATGCTTTTCTTTTCATGATATGTCTCCTTTCAATTGTCTTCCGTCTGAAAAACTTTATTGGAAATACCAACAGAGCAGATACACAGCAGCATCAGCACCACGCCGATGGCACATGCGTAACCATATTTCAAAATATTGAATGCCTGGTAATACATGTAAGTGGACATAACTTCTGTCGCATGATTCGGGCCGCCGCCGGTCATGACCGCCACCAGGTCATAATATTTTAAAGAACCGGTGATAATTAAGACGGCATCGATTTTCAGGATCGATTTAATCATAGGGAACGTAATATTCGTAAACTGCTGCCACGCGGATGCACCGTCGATCGATGCCGCTTCATACAGTGCCGCATCAATATTACGCATGGCTGCCAGTTGGATGATCATGTGATATCCGACATACTGCCACATAACAACGATCATAATACAAAACAGCGCCAGATTTTTGTCGGAAAGCCATACCTGCTCCAGGCTGCCAAGGCCGATTACCCGTAAAAAAGCATTCAACAGGCCGTAATTTCCATTGTAGATAAAGGTCCAGGTCAGACCGACTGCCACGCCGCAGATGACGCTGGGCAGAAAAAAGACAGACTGGAAAAAAGCTGCTCCTTTAATCTTTTTGAATATGGCATTGGCAAAAAAGATCGCCAGAGGCATATGAGCGATCAGTGAACCGATCACCAGCAGAATATTATTTTTAAAAGCATGAATGAAGGTCTGGTCTGTCAGAAGAGACAGATAATTTTTCAATCCTACGAATTTCATGCCGGACATCAAGTCTGTCTCAAACAGAGAAATATAGAGATTATATACAATCGGAAACAGTGCAAAAACGGCATATATCACAAAAGCAGGCAGTACAAAGACTGCAATGCTTTTTTTGTTACCCAATACTTTGTTCATTTTCCGCTCCTTTCTTTTTGATAAATGGCCGCTGCAAAAGCAGCGACCATTCAGGTACCGCTAATTCGATTCTGAATAGGATTGAAGATTGTCATACGTTTCCTGCGGATCGTCCCCGTTGGAGATCGCGACTCCGCAATTGTTAAACTCATTACCCAGATCGGTGTCCATACGGTCGAACCATGCGGTCAAAGCTTTCTGTCCGTTCATACACTCGATTACCTTCTGGCACAGGGAAGATATTTTCTCCGAATCAATTTCCATGGAAGTGGAAGGCAGTTTGCCGTATTCGTATAAAAGTTTACCTTCCCATTCATCGCTGGTCAGCATCTTTAAAAATGCGACAGCGGCATCAACATTCTGGCAGTTTTTAGACACTGCAAAGGAGCCGTCCAGAGCACCGACAGAAATATCAGCATACTGCGGATCAACGGCCGGCATAGTGAAACAGCCCACACTGCCTGCAATACTGCATAATTCTTCGGAATCCAGGTTCGGGACTTCCCATGTTCCGTTGAAATACATTGCAGCTTGGCCGTTCTGGAAAATGGCTCTTGCTTCATCGTTCCCTACACCAGTGAAGCCTTTTTCAAAATAATTTTTATTAACTTCTTCCTGAAAAAGGGTTGCCGCCTGCACAAACGCCGGATCGTTCCACTTTCCGGTTTTCTGGTTCAGACTGTCAAACAGATCATATCCGGCAATTCCGTTTGCCAACTGCTGGATATATTGGGAAACCAGCCAAGCATCGTCTGAAGTGGAAGCCAGTGCAACAGGAGTTACGCCGTTTGCCAACAGAGTATCACAGACACTGCAATATTCTTCATAAGTGGTGGGGACGGACAGATTGTATTGTGCAAAAATATCTGCATTATAGTACATGACCGCGATACACTGCGCAAAAGGAATCGCATAGGTGCTGCCGTCGAACGTCAGCTGCTCCAGGGTTCCACTGTTAAAATGCCCTGCCCATTCTGCGTCTGCATCCAAATACTCCTGGAGGCTTACGACTTTGTCTCCATTGACATAATTTTCCAGAAAACTCAGTTCATAGGTGAAAAAGAGATCCGGTTCGGCATCCGATGCCATCATGGTGGATAGTTTGGTCTTATAATCAGAAGTGGCCAGAAATTCCGGCGTAATCGTTACGCCGTATTCATTCCCGGAATTAAATTCAGCGATCAGATCTTTAATACATTGGGTGTACGCATCGGATTCTGTACCGCTTATCATAATTGACATGGTGCTTCCACCTGTATTCCCGCCGTTTTCTGAAGCGGTATTCTCTGCGAAAGAACCTCCGCCGCAGCCTGTCAACAGACTGAGACACATTCCTGCCGACAACAGTAGTGCTGTTTTTTTCTTCATAAACTTTACCTCCTATTTCCGGACGTTTTCGTACCGGGTACTATATAATGAATTGTAGCGAAAACTTCACGAATATTTAAGAGAGAATTTTTACATGTTTTGTTTGAATATTTTCCTTTCCTCTTTATCAGAACAGATTTTTCGTCAAATTGCACAAATCTGCATTGTCGAACAAACACAACAAAGCCAGAGGGAAAGAATGTCCCTCTGGCTCTGTTTCATTTTATTATATTTATGCTTCAGCAATCCCATCCCAGCGCCTTGCGTTTCGCCTCAAAGTCGCTGACGATTCTGTTTCCCAGTGCAATCGGGTCTGTATCCACTACCATAACGGACCCCAGCATTTCTTTCGTATCTTCTTTAAAGAATTTTGTAACATTCTCAGAACCAAACGTCTGGGGTTCTACGCAATGGTAGGAGTTTAAGCCAAGCAGGCGGAAAGCCAGTGCAGCGCCTACGCCCTTCTCATTTGCCCACTCCGGGCTTGACTGCGCAAACGGCATGTCTTTCAATGCGTGTCCGCAGACATTCGCCACATTAGAAAGGATGCCGGTAGACCTTGTATTATCTATGCACTCACCCACATGCCATGCCGGCGGCATATTGTACTTCTTTAAAAATGCCTTCAAAGAATCCCCCGCCTTGCTTTCAACCGCCTCCATATTACAGTACCCAAGTTTCAGCAGCGGGAAAGAGGCGCATCCATTGGTCAGTATCAGAATATTATTTTTAAGCAGAATATCCGTGACGTCTACAATGGCACGCTCATATACCACTTTCGGGTTCGTACATCCGACCATGTTGACGATTCCTTTGATTTGTCCGCTCTTTACAGCTTCCGCCAACGGTTCAAAGGAACCGCCCAGATCTTTGCAGACGCTTTCAACACTGAATCCAAGTTCCGCCTCCACTTCATAGGGCGGAATAAATACCGGTATTCCCTGACGCGCTTCAAAGCTCTCAATCGCGCGCAAAACAATCTTCTTTGCGATTTCTGTCGTTTCTCCAATATTGGAATGTTCATGGTCATACGCAATATGCTCGGCCCCCGGCAGCCTGGTAGAATCATTGGTCGTAACGACTGTCGTCTTAAAGCATCTTGCCACATCCATGATCGACGGATAGATATCCTGTACATCCGCAACCCACAGATCAAGCGCGCCGGTTCCCAGTACCAGTTCTGCCCCCGGCGGATTGCAGAGCGGAATTACATTGTTGTATCTGTACATGGCAGAAAGGCCTGTACAACAGACTCCGTAAAACTGAATCCCTTTCGCGCCTTTGCTTTTCGCAAGCTCCACAAACTCATCACTCTGTCCCAGACGCACAATCTCACTGACAAGCGTCGGCATATGTCCATGTACCGCAATGTTGACATATCCTTTTTTCAACGCCCCGATATTGACCATTGTCTTCCTGCGCTCGCCAATGCCAAACAGACTGTCCGTAGCCAGATTCGTCCCCACTACCGTGCCGAACACGAAAGCCAGCCCGGTACGCAAAAACTGCTTCATAATATTACGCCAGTCTCCGTCCGTAGCCTCACCGGAATTGTGCATGGACTCAAATACTTCATGATAGGTACTGATCGGCAGTATTCCCAGTTCTTTCCATACCTTCTGCCTCTCCGGCGGCGCGCAGTATTTAATGGTCTTATACTCGTCTGCCTCCGCACGGGAAAGATCTTCCAGAAGAACTTCCGCAAATGCCGCCGCAACTTCCTCAACCGTTTTATTTTCCGTTTCCAGCCCAAAAGACTTTGCCGTTGCGATCAGCTTATCCGCGCCCAGAATCGGCCGTTTTAACTTTCCTTCCGCAGCCCATTTCAAAGAAAGGATCACTTCTCTTGCGTGCATACCATGCTGCGCGGTTCCGCCTGTGACTGCTCTTAACATATTTCTGGCAACGATCAAATCCGCATCCGCCCCGCAGACGCCCCGGGGGCTTTTCTTTGTGATACGACAGGGCCCCATATGGCAGATCCGGCAGCATATGCCCGCAAGTCCGAAATTACATTGCGGCTGCTGCTTGTCAAATCTGTCAAATGACGTATCAATCCCCAACTGTTCCATGCGAAGCAGCATTTCCCGAACCGCCGGGTCCGGCGTCTTTTCCAGAACATCCTGCTTGGTCGGAAATGTCTTTCGGTACTCATTTACTGCTGTTATGTAATCTGTTACATCGTTAGGGTCGTGGTGATGATGGTGGTCATGATCGTGGTCATGATCGTGTGTACTTTCACTCATTTATCTGTCTCCTTTTAAATTTTAGTTGATTTTAATGCCACGCGCTTCCAAAGAAGTATCCTTGAATTTTGTTAAATCCGGCTGCACAATCAGGCTTCTGGGAACCTTAATGTTTACTGCCTCAGCAGTTACAACATCGTCTGTAACTACCGGAAAGCCCAGGGCAATTGCACCTGCACCACAAGCTGTAACTACCGGATCAAGTGCCCCCAATGCATTTACAAATACCGGCACATGTTTAAAGGTGTATTCCATCAGACCCGCAGCATCACCGCCTTGAATATCACCGGAAATTAAAGCCGCCCTTATCGCAACAGATACAGCATGAATAACAGATGTAACATCTTTGCCCAATGGAATCACATGCACATCCGCGCCTGTCTTATATCCCATCTTTTCACACTGGTCAATGATCCCGCCAACCAAAGTAACCAGGATACCCTGGGTCTGATAGCTCTTTACAAGAGCAGCGCCCCCTTCAGCCGTTGGAGCTGTTCCAAGAATAACTGCAACCCCAGGAACGTCTCCGGTTACAAGCGATGCCCCCAGTTCACGAATGACTGCATCGCTGAGATGACCGTAGTATGGAGCCTTATACGGTATTGTGCCATCTATATATTTTAGTGCCTCGATAAACTCCGCACAAAGAGCTGTAGCTACTCCGGACATAAATACATCATTCAGTCTCTTTTCTCTTGTCATAAGAGTCTTGACTACACTAAGAGCTTCTTTTAATCCGCCAATATCTCCTATCCTGGTTCCTGTCACACCATAGTAGCAAGGTAAACTGTATGCAGTATCCGGAAAAGAAATTACTTTGTCAGCACCATGCGCAGCAATGGCTGCATCAATTGCTTTTTCAGCCAATCCGTATACTGTATCATTTCCACTAAATACAACATCAAATAAAGTCATTTCCGTCTCCCCCCTAAATTCCAAGCGCAGCACGTTTCTCTTCAATTCGCGCCAACATTGCATCGCCCAGTTTTTCAATATTTGTCTCAATCGTATACGCCGCTTCTACCCAGTCACGAATCCCTTCTGTCAGCCACCACACCATTTGATCCGAACCTGAAACCTGCGGCTCTACACCCAGGAAAGTATCTATTCCGGTTGCCACTACATAGTTTCCAATTGACACAGCCTTTTCAGACATCCATTCCGGAGCACACCCTACCAGAGGAAGCTGTGAGATATTAAGACCGGAATCTTTCGCCAGTTTTGAAGCCAATACAACCATGCGGGAAATGTCCACACATGATCCCATATGTAATACCGGGGGGATATCTGCCAGCTCACATACACGTTTCAAGCCGGCACCGCACAAATTTTTTGCTTCCTTATCCATAAGTCCCGCCCTTGCTGCCGCCTGTGCAGAACATCCTGACAAAATGACAATAACATCATTGGCAATCAACTTTTTCATCAGCTCGATATGCGCCTGGTCTGCGCGAACCCGCGGATTATTGCATCCCACCAATGCCGCCGCTCCTCTAAGTACGCCCGAAGTAATACATTCAATTAAAGGTTTCGTAGTTCCTGTCACATCCACATATGAATTCGTTACGCCATCCAGCACTTTGACAATCGCTTCTGTCGAATAGCCGACGGTTGCTTTCTGTTTCATTTGCGGAATATATACCAGCTCCGGCTTTCTGTTTACGAAGTTTTCGACGGCTGCGCGAACAATCTTTTTCGCGTTTTCCCCTGCGTTTTTTGAATCGAAACGAATGAAATCAGAATCCGGCATCTGAGCAATCGGCGAAGTTGTAATAAATTTTGTATGGAAACATTTGCTCAGTGGTCCCAGAGCCGGGAAAATACATTGTACATCCACTACAATAGCTTCACACGCACCTGTTAGCACCACATTTTCCTGCTGTAGAAAATTACCTGCCATAGGAATACCACGACGCATTGCAACTTCATTGGAAGTACAGCATACTCCGGCAACATTGATACCTTTAGCGCCCACAGATTTTGCAAGTTCCAGCATCTCCGGGTCCTCTGAATAATCACAAATCATCTCAGAAAGTGACGGGTCATGTCCATGAACTATAATGTTCACCATGTCCTCTTTCATGACTCCCAGATTTGCCTCCGTATCTACTGGCTTTGGCGTACCAAACATAACATCCGAAAATTCCGTTCCGCACATGGAACCGCCCCATCCGTCAGACATACCAGATCTGAGGGACTGCCGTACCAACGCTTCCGCCTTGCAGGAATTTCCCATATGGGTCATATGCATTGCCGTAGATACCTCACGGTCAATTGCGCGAGGCTCAATTTCCGCATCTCTCCAGAGCTTTTGCGTATGCTCGGGCGCTCTTTTCAGCCATCTTTGTACTCCGTACGGTTTCCCGTATTCAAGTAAAGCCAGTTCCGACATTTCATGAGCCAGATCATAAATATCCTTTCCTTCTGTTTCTACTCCCCACTCTTTTGCGATACATAACAGTTTTTCCGGATCTTTGACTTTATAATTTCCATCCGGCGCAACAGTATGCAGTGTATGGCAGATCTCTCTTCCGTGATCTGAATGTGTAGCGGCTCCGCCTGCTGTAAATCTCAGGAAATTCCGCCCTGCAATTCCATGTGCATCACATCCGCAGATTCCTCTTGGAGCTTTCGGAGTAATACGGCAGGGGCCCATAGAGCAAATTCTGCAACAGATTCCCTGCTCACCGAATTTACAGTGCGGCGTCTGATTCTTTACCCGAAGCTGCCAGGAATCAGCTCCTACTTTCTTACCCGTTTCAATTAGCCGATCTGTCGCAGCTTCAAATTCTTCGATTGTTGTTAATCTGAAGTCTCCCATATTGCAACCTCCTATATGACATCATTCTTTTTACAACAACATCATACCAGAGATTTCATCCCTGCTGGTATCAACAAATCGTCGATAACTGTAAACTGTATCGGCAAAAAAACAAAAAATCTGCCGATACTCCTACCCGGAAATTTCGGCAGACCCTTACTGAGATTATAATGGGTATTAATAAAATAACATAGGTTGCTGATTACTAAGATATCTTTGTGTATAAGATTTCCATCGCCTGATATATTTTAAATCTTTATTTTTATTTTTACAAATCATGTTTACTTCCCACACAAAAGAATCTTCTATCGGAATTATTTTCAGCCCCTGCTTTGACATATCGTCGCTGATTCTGTCCACAATGACTGAAATCCCCCTTTTTTGTGCCGTCAATTTATGACACAGACTGAATCCGCTGGTGCAGTATATAATATTTGCATCAAATCCCGCGCGCTGACATCTTTCTTTTACCAGATCATGTATCTTAAATTTATGAGATTCTAAAATTAACGGCTCACCTTCCAGATCTGAAAATCTGACCATATTCTTCTGGGCCAGAGGATGATCTTCATATACTAAAAGACTGGTTTTTGAAGAAAAAAGCGGAATAATTTCAAGCTCCGGGTTTTGTATCGGTCCAATTCCAAATCCTACATCATAATTTCCTGCAAGGATTTCCTGCTCTACATATATATCCGGGTATTCTATATAATCCAGGTGTATTCCCAGGTTTTCTGATTCAAAATTTAAAATAAAATCTACCCCCATAATCCGAAAAACACCGTAAGCGCTGCACACGCGCAGCAGACCGCGTTCCTGCTGCCGCATCTTTTTTATTTCAGATATCAGTTCCTGATAATGAATTAACATTGGCCCGGCATAACCCATAAGGCAGTCTCCATATGGAGTCAATGTAACGCCGTTAGGCGTTCTTTCCAGAAGAGTCACTCCTAATTCTGCCTCCAGACTTTTTATCCCTTTACTGAGTCCCTGCGGCGTTATAAATAAATTTGCCGCCGCCTTTGTAATACTGCCACAATTACATACTTCCTGAAACCATTTTAAATTTTTAATATCCATCTCGCTTTATCCTCTATATAAAATTTTCATCCATAACTCCATTAATATATATAATACCTTTTTATGGATCAGATGTAAATCTGCTTATTCAATCCCCTTGTTGATTTTTTCTGGTTTCTATTGGGTAAATACGGTTCCCCAAAAGGCAATTGATTGTCTGTGTCTACGACTGTCTAACCATTTGATGATGTAGTGGCAAGCCACACCACCCACAACGGTAACTAAAAGCGAGAACATAGCAACCTGGACCGTAAGGAATGTATCACGGAAAGCGCTGAAACCATTATGGCTCAGAAAGGCGACAAAGCCAGAGGAAAAATCTTCCCTCTGGCTTTGTTTTACTTTATTATTTAATTAATACTTTCCCAATCTGCCGT
>DKVI01000011.1:0-938 GCA_002491115.1 Lachnospiraceae bacterium UBA7182
TTCTCGTCCCCTCTCGGGGTCATCTATTTCTCAATCATTATTTGACAAAATGAAAAAAATGGGGAGTATGGGATTGTTCTCGTCCCCTCTCGGGGTCATCTATTTCTCAATGAATGGAGAAGGATGCGAATGCATCCGGGAAGAGATTGTTCTCGTCCCCTCTCGGGGTCATCTATTTCTCAATTATACAATGACGTTATTTGATAAAATAAAATCTTTCGGGGGTTCTCGTCCCCTCTCGGGGTCATCTATTTCTCAATTTTATTAAAAGCTCTTTAGAAGTCGTTCAATCGACCGTTCTCGTCCCCTCTCGGGGTCATCTATTTCTCAATATATAACATGACATTATTTGATAGAATAAAAAGGTTCTCGTCCCCTCTCGGGGTCATCTATTTCTCAATGATGCGTTAAATAATCGACAGGGTGAGCTTTCTAATAGTTCTCGTCCCCTCTCGGGGTCATCTATTTCTCAATTTTCATCTACTGCTCCTACAAATACAGGGATCTTTTGTTCTCGTCCCCTCTCGGGGTCATCTATTTCTCAATTATGTCCAGATTATATAAAGAATTTTTGAATATGGTTCTCGTCCCCTCTCGGGGTCATCTATTTCTCAATGGCTTCATAAGTTCGACACAAGACAAGGCTTATATATTGTTCTCGTCCCCTCTCGGGGTCATCTATTTCTCAATATTTTTGTTCTGTTCCTCCCAAATGCTGCGGTAGCAATTGTTCTCGTCCCCTCTCGGGGTCATCTATTTCTCAATGAAAGGGGATTGCTTTAATGAAATGCTTAAAATTTGTTCTCGTCCCCTCTCGGGGTCATCTATTTCTCAATGATTATATCGTATTTGGAAAGATATGATAAGAAGAGTTCTCGTCCCCTCTCGGGGTCATCTATTTCTCAATGGTAGAAATAAATCACGAAACGAAGCAAGTA
>DKVI01000011.1:1255-1456 GCA_002491115.1 Lachnospiraceae bacterium UBA7182
GGGGTCATCTATTTCTCAATGGAATAAAAAATTTTGTAAGAGCAGGAGGAAAAACAAGTTCTCGTCCCCTCTCGGGGTCATCTATTTCTCAATCGGCGTGAGCATTTGCGGCGATATTTACAACCAGTTCTCGTCCCCTCTCGGGGTCATCTATTTCTCAATAAGCGCTCGACTTGCCGGAGCAGACATTTTTAACGCGGT
>DKVI01000011.1:1755-9336 GCA_002491115.1 Lachnospiraceae bacterium UBA7182
TCGGGGTCATCTATTTCTCAATCCCATCCGCTACACCCAGCATAAATACCTGCCTTCAGACGCCTTTTGCGGCGCAAAATAAAAATATAGCTATATTGCTCCATCTTTCAGGCCTGAAATTGCTGTTTTGCAAGGTATTTATGGGGTGCGGCGCAAAATCGGGATTTATTTAAGAACTTCTATCCTTCCCATCCCCATATCATATAATTCTCCCCTGTATTTTGTACATTTACATACATGCGGAGCTATTTTTAACGACTTGTTTTTGTAATGCTTATGCTTTTCATAATTCTTTCCCAATGTTTCTTTCAGTACATGATCAACAGTTTGATAAGCATCCGCTCCAAGTATCGGATATAAAACCGTCTTTGAAAGAAACCCTGCGCCACCTCCCAGCCATACGATTCCGGATTCTCTGCTTCCCCTCCGAAATCTTTTATAAAAACTATCATAACAAAGCCTTTGAAATTCTTCAAGCGCTTCCAGAATATCCTTTACAGAATATGGGCATACTTGTGTATCAATCGTCAAATCAAAATATATATTGCTTCCCGGGCATAAAGCCTCCCGCAAGATCGGCAGTGGTTTTTCGCTCCCGTCTAATGTATAATCGACCTTTTGAGTCAAAACCAGTTGCTCTACAGGGATCGGATCACTGTCTCCGATTATAAGGCCTGAAAGATTACAACACACCGCATTCGACTGCCTGACTCCCGGTCTTTCTATTGTATGAAAAGCCTTTTCTTCAAGCTGCGCTGTTTCGTTTGCCAGCGTGTTCCTTCTTCCTCTCGTTGCGTTTGTTTTTATAGCTTTAATAATTTCCATATAATTAGCGCGGTCATGACGTACCTCCCAGACCAATAACGCTGTACGGATCATTCCTTTTATGCTGCTTCCCGGAACATATGGCATTCCATATGAGTCCTTCACAAAACAGCATATCTCTTTGGCGCTGGCTTCTTTTGCAGTTGATGTCAAAAATGCGTCGCCTGCCGACAGTTCATAGCGTTTCCACGAATTATAATCCTTTTTCTTGTACCCTGATTGTTTTAGCCAGTTTCCCAGAGAATCCCGCTTATTATTCAGCATATAATTAAGGAATTCCCGTCCCTTTCCTTTTCTTTGGATATCCGCATAGATACGATGAATGTCCGGGACAATCACAAGCTGATCCCACGGGATATAGATATATTCCTTTTTGCCAAGTTTTTCACCGCTGCCAATATAAATTGGTGACAACGCTTCTATTTTTACACGATAATGTTCCAGCACTCCCATCTCTACACCCCCATAAATAACGGTATTGCATATCGATAGACCGGATGACAGCCTCCTTCAGATACATCATATACCCCGCCTGAAAACCGATTTTCAAAACAGGAGCCGGATGCAAATATATACAGGTCTTTTTTTCTCCTGAATTCTTCTGCATACGTATCCGACGCAACAAAACCGGATCTTTTTTCCAGCAGATAGGACGCACCTTCAAGTGCCATCGGCATTTCGTCCTCTGTGGGAAGAGCCGCTGAAAGCAGCATAGAATATCTGCCGGATTTTTGAAGACGTTCCAGCAAACACTTATTTTCTTTTCCCTTTTTTAATATAAATTTTCCAAGACCAGAAGATTTTTTACCACCTATCCCGCCAAGTGACACAGAGTTCAGCAGTTCCTCTGTTATCTGAATATTTGTATCACTGCAATATCCGACAATTATATACAAGCCGTTTCCCTTATTATAATGGTAGGTTCCTACCTGATAGGGAAGCGTCTCTTCATCCCTTCTTACTGCTGCCACTGTTTTCTGTACAAAAAATCCAAAGTGATCCATTGGATTTTCGTCCAGCTCCATCGTACCTGACATATAGGCTCCCAGTTGCTCCACCGGAAAAAAATTTAGTTTTTTAAACTTTTTCTTAAGTACGGAGTCTCCTTTTCTGTCAGACTCTATGTACAACATGGGTTTAGGTATCATATACTGATCATTTACATAAGGAAATGCATCCGAAAACAATAATTGACCGGAAACAACTGACTGGTAAAATTCTTTCTCCATACCTGCTTTACACGCTTCTATATATAATGCTGAAAATAATGTATCTGCCCTGAAAGTACAGGCACTGTCATTCAGCATACCCTTTCCAAAATGAACCCCTGTCTGAAATTCCAGTTTATAAATTGAATATTTCATAGATTTTTCCCTACACATCTCCAAGTTGTTTTCTGCATTCTTCCAGTAAACCATCCGGTACTTCTCCAACCACTACGTCCGCAGAAAGATTATAAAATTTCACTTTTCCATAACCGCGGGATCCGTTACCGCCCAGATAATCATATTGCAAAAGCCTTAAACCGTCCCGGAGAATCTGAAAATCCTGTCTCATTGTCGCTTCATCCGACACTTCATATATAATACTCAGCGGAAATTTGGCGCCGCGTACAATACGTTCAATCTGTCTTGGATTTGCCACAGCTGTCGTCCGTTTGATACTGTTTTCAAATTTAATCTCTGTAGGACTCGTAAGTCCCTGATTCTTTAGTTCCTCCCAGTTTTCCATCATCATATCTGAAAACAAAACCCGGCTGACCTGTACATGGTTCTTCTTTGCGCTGCCAAACAGGCTGGTTAAACATTCTGCATCATCATCCGGATTTTCTGCCACAGAAGTATTATACTGCTTTGCAAGCAGTGACCGCATCTTCCCTTTTAAACTGCTGCCTGGAATCATTGGATGATTTGTCCTTACATCTTTGATAACCGGAGAATCTACCGCACCAATAGCAGAGAACGCAGAGGAACCTCCAATGTGCATACCTGTAACTACTTCTATCGTTCCACTAATCTGAATTTTTGCAAACATATATTATCCTCCTACGCATCTTTGTCTTCAACAAGAAATTTTCTGTAAGCAACCAGTGCCTCCATATACCTGCTGAACAAAATATACTGTTTTCTGTTTCCTTTAATCTCGTCCAGATGTTCTAATATAGCCGCTGTTTTGACAAATCTTTTTACAGAATCTTCCCTCCCTGCTTCATAAACGATCCGTACTTTCAGATAATTAATCCTTCCCTTGATATCTTCTGACAGATGTTCATTTGGGTCATTTTGCACTTCATTGTAAATCTCTGCCGTCATGGCAAGAAGATTTCTGATCTTAGATGTCGTAACAACTAGCAGCGGCTTATGATTTCTCTCGTTAACCTGGGATTTTAATTTCTTAATTGCCTCTTCTGCCAGTTCCACATAATTGTTTTCATCCAGTTTCATTGGTTTTCCTCCTCGTCTCTTGTCAAATACACATACAGATAGATTGCTGTAATCAGTCTTCTGCGAACTTCCGGGGTTGTCCTCCATTCATACATTTTTCCGGAAAAATGACGGTAAGCCTCTCTTTGTTCTTCTTTGCCCCCCGCATCCGGCTCCATGCGTGAGAGCAGATACACATATCTGGCTGTATTGATTTTTTCTTCACTGTCACGCAAAAGTTCCAACAGATGATAGAGGAATGCCTTGCCGTGATTCTCTGATACGGTAAAAAAAGTATCTGTCAGGCGGAACTTTTCTTCCAGAACATCCTTTATAAAACAGTCCCAGCCATACATTCCCTTTTCCTCAAAGACTGTAACGGCATTTTTACCGTCATGTTCTTTTGCTCTTTCCTCCAATGCCGCAACTTCTTTCGCCATCACGTTGACAGGATATCCGGAAGGGTATATCCCGATCCCTCCTGATATGGTCAATGTTCCCTGTGTAAAACGGTTCAATGCACGATGCAGGTCAATAAACGCGTCAATCACTTCATTCCATGCTCCCACAAGAAACACATCGTCCCCTCCTGAATATACAATCGTAATATTTCTTTTACCGCCACTGCTTAAATAATGTGATTGTCCTCTCTCAAGAAGTCCGTTGATATGTTTTTTAAAAAACATAGACAATTGACGGGACAAAGCAGCCGTGCGGGATAAAGTTACATAACGGTCATCCCCATTTGTCCGTTGAAATCCGTTTACAAAAGTGTTTCCCAGATTATCCACGTCTGCCCGTAAAATTCCTACCCGTTTTACACCTTTCGCTTTTTGGGCAAATTCTTCAAAACTGTCTCCTGTCGTATAATCTCCGATCCAGAGTTTTGTTGTTACGTGCTTTCCTGTATATATTTCATTTTTTGTATAAGACCGCACATAACTTTCGCTTTCCATCCTTTTCAACAATTGCTGTTTATGACCCGCCACCAGATATTTTCCGCCAGGAAGCGGCAGACTTCCTTCTTCGAATCTGTCAAGTACTGTAAAAAAGTCCTGATATAAGACAGATGATGCCATTTGTTCCATAGCTGCACATACGGGACATCTGTTTTCCTCATCTATTTTTCCCATCCGGCGGCAGATCGAACATTCTCTTTCCCCTTTATGTCTTGCTGCGTTCAGCGCTATAATCTCTTCTGCCTCATATCGATGACCTTTTTTCTTTGATATAATCCGGGAAATTTCCCTGTATAATTCCGAGTAACTTCCCGCAGGTTCATTTTGCAGATCCTTCGCGCTGCAAGGTGCGTACCCCCCTGCCACATACAAAGCATTCCCATATGTGTCTAAAAACCATCTGTTCACCGATTTCTCCTGGTCTTCTAATACCTGACACACAGTTTTGGTATTTGGCAGCAACAGATAGCAATGTCCGCCTCCCGAGTAAATTAGATTGGCCCTGCAAAGCGACAGTTTTCCAAGCAGCTCATCAATCATATGCTCCATGAGAATTTCAAGATAAAAGCTTCTTGCCCGTAGTCCCCGCAACGCTCCTTTACTGCTGATCGTGTAAATAAAATCCTGAATCCCGGATATATCCATAGAATATAAAAGGAACATTTTTTCGCTGTAAGCTTTGTCTGCTTTATCAAATAACTTTTCCTTATAAAAACATTCTCCCTGATCCGCAAGATACTGTTCCACACAAAGGGCAATCGCTGCTGTTATTTTCAAATGGTCATAAAGGGAAATATCTGCAAGCTCCCTTCTTGACGTAGAGGACGGAATATACGACAGATTCGCCTCTAAAATAGAGAGCAGCGAATTCAGATATTCTTCAGAGTAGTAAATCCCCTTTAGATTATCTTTCATGTTTCGGACAACATTTGTGTAAAAATCCGCATTCATCTTCACTTTTTCTTCCGTCGGATATACATCTTCCAGTTCATCGTTCAATATTTGCATGGCATAGTGACTATGTCCCTGATTCCCATTTAAAATATTAAAAACACTATCCAGCGGAACCTGTCTGTCAAATCCATCCTCTGCCTCCTGCCGTTCCCTTCGATCTGCCGCTGCCGCAATATTATCTGCATAATAGGTAATATACGCATAATCATCCTGCGGAATCGGGGCATTTTTTAGATAGCTGCCATGATGAAAGTACACACAGTTTAGAATAACGTCATCCTGAATACCAGCTTCCGCTTTTAGAAAAGCAGCCCCGCTTTGACTGTGGTTTCTTCCGTCTCCGCTTCTGTAAACTACTTTTCCGATATCATGCAGCATACTTCCAATCGCCAATTTAATCTGTTTCTCTGTCACGCTTTTTCCCCCTTTTTTCCATAATGCGGATTGCTCCCATCCCTAACGATGTCTTTATCCCTATGCCAGAATAAGTTCCAAACTGAAATAAAAGATTAGCAAAATTCGCCATAGTCTGCGTTCCCTTTAATCTTACAGTAATTTTCCCAATAAATGACGGAATCCTGACTCCCTCCAGATGAAACCGGGTACTTTTCAGATCATAATGTTTTATTTCTGAATTTGCACATAATTCACTGAGCGTTTCTTCATCGTACAGACATTCATCCTTTACTGCCGAATCATATTTATTCATAAGACTCTGATAAATACAGCGTATATCCGGATAAAACAGATATTTCCCCTGTTGCCTGAAAGCGGTTGGCGTAACAAAATGTATCTGTACATACCGATCCGCCTCCATGTGGTAAAACTGATCCACAAGTTCCTTATAAGAATATTTATATAAATTCTGACATTCGACTGGTATCACTAATCCCCTTTTTTGAATGTTTATACAATTTGTTTCCAATAGTGATTTATTAAAAATAGCACCCGCCGCATCCTGGTTAAGCACGTTAATCACCCAATACCATCTTTGCTCTCTGTATTCTAAATGCTGTGCATATGGGTGGAGCTGGGACTGATGCAGAAAAGACACATATTCGCAGGAAATATATTCCATCAGAACGCCATGAAAGAGGGAGGACATCTGGTATGACAATGTCTCCTGACAGTTAAGTTTTATTTCCAGTCTGGCTAGTATACTCATACGGTTCCTTTATTCACTTCTATCTACACAAAAGATTTACATAATATTGTTTTCACTGTTTCTAATTCCAATAAATACCATACCATAATTCTTCCATTTCTACAAGTATATTACAGTTTTCGTGGCATTTCTCATTGCTTCCCGGTATGATTTTCAGACACGGCCACAGGATCCAAATATTATTTTGAAATATTCATTGCATAATAGAAAGAAATATGCTAAAGTATATATATCCCACTCAAATATCTGGTAGCAGCCGCCATGTTTCAGTGACTTTGGACTGTTGATTTTAGCATCAAAATCGAATATAATAGAAAGGAAAGCAGAAGGATGACAGCGACAAATCTGGCGCAGACAATTGATGCAACGAATGATACCGGTTCTACATATGACACAAATATAAAATATCTGCTTGCGGATAAGCAGATATTGTCAAGAATTTTAAAGTACACAATAGATGAATTCCGGGAGATGGACATTAAGGATATCATTGGATGTATTGGAAATGATATTGAAATAGGAAACAGGCCGCTTGACGCGGGACTTTCCAACCTTGGCCGGGTGCAGGAAACGGTTACAGAAGACAATATCCCTGGTGAGGGTATTATCTATTATGACATTCGTTTTAGTGCGTACATCAAGGAAACTGAAATGAAAATATTAGTTAATATTGAGGCGCAGCGTTCATCAGATCCCCACAAACTGGGTTACCATCTGGAAAACAGAATTATTTTTTATCTTGCCAGGATGGTGTCAGCACAGAAGCATACGGAATTTTTCCACAGCAATTTTGATGACTTGAAAAAAGTTCGAAGTATCTGGATCTGTATGGACGGTAGTGAAGCAGAAGATTGTATTGAAGAAATCAGTTTTGATAAGAAAATGATCTTCGGGAATAAGAGAAATTCATATGCATCTGATTTGATGAAGGGGATCATTATCAATATTAGAAGCGGAGAAACTAACAGTTCCGGAGCATTTATAAAGAAATCCCAAAATACACTAATCGCTATGCTTGAAGCGCTGGTCTCCCAAAAAGAACCTGCTGAAAAGAAACGTATATTGGAAAATGAATATGGTATGGTAATGACAACCGAATTAGAAGGGAGGCTTCAGATTATGTGTAACTGGTCGCAGGCTGTCATAGAAGACATCACGGAGAATGTAACAAGGGACATCACGGATCGAGTCACTAAAGATGTTACGGATCGGGTCACTAAAGACGTTACGAATCGGGTCACTAAAGACGTTACAG
>DKVI01000011.1:9665-38015 GCA_002491115.1 Lachnospiraceae bacterium UBA7182
GACGTTACAGATCGGGTCACTAAACAGGAAAGAAAGAAAGCTGATAGCGAGCTTAAGAAGAACAGGATTGGCATTATTGGAAATATGATTAAACTCCATGCAACCAAAGAACAAATTATATCTTATGGATTTACCGAAGACGAATATCAGGCGGCAAAAGGCAGTATGGATGCAAATAGTATCCTGTGATTAACCTGGGGCTTTTTAAAGAAAGCCCCTGATTTCACAGGATACTCGCCATTAATATCTTTTAATCTTTTTGGACGGCGTCTTGGGAAATTCTTCTTCCCTGATTTTCAGCCGGTAGATTTTCTTATATGCAGGTGCGCCCTCGTTCCAGGTATCAATCAGTGCCTGAAGCGCGCCTTCCAGATCTTCGAGTCCTTTTTTCTCTCTGTATTCCTGATCCGGGAAGATCTCCGCCTCGATCACGCCTTCGCTTTCCCGCACCAGAATCTCCTGTACCAGCGGACTTTCCGACAGCCTGTTCTCCAGTTCTTCCGGCGAAACATTCTCTCCGTTCTTGGTAATGATCAGATTCTTCTTCCTGCCGGTCAGATAGACGAAGCCTTCTTCGTCCACATACCCTAAATCGCCTGTCCGAAGCCATCCGTCCACAAGAGTTTCTTCTGTCTCCCCAGGCATCTGATAATACCCCTGCATCACACTGCTGCCCCGGACCCACAGTTCCTCGTCCACGGTCTTTGCTTCACAGTTGGGCATAAGCTGTCCTACAGAGCCTTTGCGCACATTCCAGCTTACGGTTGTGCTGATGACCGGCGCGCACTCGGTCATGCCGTACCCCTGCAGGATCGTAATCCCATAAGTCCCGAACAAATCCAGCATTGCCGGAGGGAGATACGCGCCTCCGCTGCAGATTGTATGGAACTGTTCTCCGAATACTTCCTGTTTAACAATCTGAGGCGGAAGTCCTGCCGCTTCCTGAAGTTTCTTCGCCATCGTCTCGATCATCAGGGGCACCATCAGAATCACATTCGGCTTAAATAACTTGATATTTTTAGCCATACGGATCAAAGAATCGTTGATACATATAATGCTTCCAAGGGAAAGCCCCTTCAGGATATCCATACTCAGGCAATAAGCATGATGGATCGGAAGCACCGTAAGGAGCACCGTTCGCTCCGGGAATTTCATATCCAGGCAGGTAGCGTTCTCTGCCAGATTCCTGTGGCTCAGCATGACGCCCTTGCTTTTTCCCGTGGTGCCAGAAGTAAACATAATAGTCGCCAGATCCTCCGGCTTTGGCTCATGGGAAAACGCGCCTTTTTGTTCCTTTAGAAGCTGCCCAAAAGAAAGCGCTTCCTCATCCCCGGTTTCTTTTTGTATGGAGATGACGGCTTTTAATTTCGGGCATTTTGCTTTTGCCGTCAACATGACATCTTTACGGATCTCGTCTATTACCAGTACAGAAGCGTCCGACCGGTCAATCAGCTCGCACATCTCGTCTGCCGGAAGAGATACGTCCAGCGGCACGCACACAGAACCGCTGTTTACCGTTCCGAAATAGGTTACAAGCCACGGATACGATGTCATACCTGTGACCGCCACATGTCCTCCTAAAACACCCAGCGACGCGAGGACTCTGGAAAAGCTCTCGCTGTCCGCTTTCAGGTCTTTATAGGATTTACTCTCAATCGTATCTTTTTTTATCTTATATCGGATTGCGTCTTCGTCGCCGTATTTCTGCGCCGACTGCACAATAATTTCCCGAATCGTACTTAACAACATCCTGTCACCTCTCCTATTCTGCCGACAGCTTTGCCAGATAGTCCACCGCTTCCTGCACCGTGCGGATATTGGCGGCCTCCTGCTGATCAATCTCCACGTCAAATTCATCCTCCAGCTCGCCTAACATACTCATAAAGTCAAACGAGGTAAATCCAAGATCCTCCATAAAACGGGATTCCGGATGAATATTTTCCGGCTCCACTTCCACATAATTGCAAATAATCTCTGATAATTTTTCAAACATATGCATAGCTCCTGTTAAAATTTTGCTCCAGCCGCTAACGTCTCCGGAAATCAATCCGGACATTGTCCGGGCATTCGCTGTTTTTCTTCTTACACCAGTTTCATTATATCCCCGACCGAAAGATTCGGGTTTTCAACTCCTTTGAACATGATCTTACACAGATAATAGTACATATATTCCAGTTTTTCTCTGGTCACCGCTTTCACCTGATGTTCAAAGTTAAAGTCCAGCCCGTTATCATCCGGACGGTGCATGACGGTCAGGTACATAGCCTGGGTCGTAGCGCCGTTGGGATACCATTTGGTCTTATAATGAATATCTCCCAGTTTTTCCAGCCCTTTTTCTTTTAACGTCATAGGCTGGTATGTCAGCGACATGGGTTCGTAAGTCTGTCCGCCCGGATGAGGATATTTCTTCCCTCTGTATGCGAAATACGCCACCGGATCATAATTCGCATGACGGAAATATTCGTTCTGCAGGTCACGGATCATATAGATGCCTTCCAAAAAGGTCCTGTCCTCGGAAATAATCGTCCTGAAGGGGAAGGAATGTATCCTTGTACCTCCGGACTTTTTCTCCTTTAAGGTCGCGCGCCTTGCGATGGCCGTGTTAATAGAGACGTCCTCATTCCCGTTCATCTTCTGATAATAGGTACGAAGCCCCATCAAAAGCAGGCATGCCAGAGACACATGATATTTCTCACAGAAATTCATCAGCCGCCTGGTGGGTTCTTCTTCCAGATGGAAAATATCCAGCGCCGAATCCACTGAATCGGACACATTGACAGCCGCCCTTGCATCTGGATTACCGCTTCTCTCACGTTCTGCTTCCAAAGCCCCCGGGCCGTCAATTCCATTATAAATGGGTTCCGGCATTTCGTCTATCAGTTTCTGGAAGTATTCTTCATCCCGCTTCTTCGCTTTAGAACCTGCTTCATAGGCCAGATCTTTCTCAATCTGCTCTATATAGGAAGCCATGTCTTTCGGATAATCCACGCCTTCATACATGGTATTGCAGTACAGCTCAATCACATCCCGCAGAAAACAGATCAGCGACTGGGCATCCATGATCCTGTGATCCACCAGAAGATACACGCCCTGGTATCCGTCCGGCATTTTAATCATGACGATACGGCTCATGGGAGAATCCTCCGCCTTAAAAGGAACCGCCGTCCATTCGGTCATGGTCTTCTCCGCGTCTTCCATGGAACCTGATGTAAAATCCATAAATTCCACATCCGGTTTTCCTTCTTCTGTGTTCACTACATACTGATACCAGGTTCCTTCCTTGTCCTGGGCAAACCGCACACGCAGGCACTCACAGCGTTCATAGGCTTTATGAATCGACGCCTTCAACACTTCCATATCCAGCTCCGCTTCAATAGTCAGGCTGGTTCCCACATTCAATACTTCTTTCTTCGGACAGAAATTCTGATAGAAGAAATGAAACTTCTGTGCCGCTGTCAATGGGTAAACCGGATACCCTTTCCTTTTTCTCATCATAGACCAATCCCTCCGATAAACTCGCTTAATGCTTTCTCATAGGCTTCCATATCTTTATAATAGCTCTCCGCATGTGCTGCTCCTTCAACAATGAGCATCTTTTTCTCCGATGCGCAGTTCTCATAGATCGTTTCGCACATACTGCTGGGAACAAAGGTATCCGCGCTTCCATGGATCAGAAGAACAGGCACTTTCGCATTCCTTACTTCCCTTGCCGCGTTGCAGTCGTCCAGACCGTAACCTGCTTTCTTTTTATTCGTCAGACTGGCAATCTGTATCATGGGAAACGCAGGCAGATGATACATAGAATGAAGCACATGGGTAAATACTTCTTTCGCCGATGTAAAACCGCAGTCCGAAACAATGCCTTTTACCTGGGACGGAAGTTCCAGGCCGCTGGTCATCAGTACAGTCGCGCCGCCCATGGAAATGCCATGGAGCAGGATCTTTCCGTCTTCGCCGCAGTGTTTTACGGTCCACCTGATCCATTCCAGCGCGTCCATTCGGTCCAGGCAGCCAAAACCGATATACTCGCCTTCGCTCTCCCCATGGGCACGCTCGTCCACCAGAAGCATGTTGTATCCCCGCTTCATATAAAAATCGGATAATCCGATATAGTCGCTCATGCCCTGGCTGGTATACCCGTGAAAACAGATGACCGTTTTCCTGGAATCCCCTGCCGGGAACCAGGTGGCATGCAGCCGAAGCCCGTCCGCGGAAATGCAGTATACATCCTCATGGGGCTGCTGCAGCATATACTCTTTTCGTTTTTGAATTAACGGAAAATACTGGTTCCAGTCTGTTCCCGCCATCTTAATCGTCCGTTCTTTCTTCGCGTTGCCCCGTTTCATGGTTCTCCGGTAAAAATACGCGGACCCCCCTGCCTCCGCCGCGGTCAAAAGGCCCAAAAGTACGGCGGCTGTCTTTATTTTTCTTTTCATGGCTTTTCTTCCCTATCTTTTTGCGTTTCTCCGGTCTACCAGTTCTTTAAAACGCAGCGCTTTGTCGATATTGCCTTCCACTTTTAATTTCTGGATCGTGAACGCCAGCACCGGGTCCAGTTTTCCACTGGCCAGCTCTTCGAGCGTCTGGGCGCTGCAGGTAAACATGGCGTCCCTGTCAAAATATTCATAAGGTTCCACATACAGTTTTCCCTCTTTTACCTCCACATAAAAAATGCCGGATGCTTCCCCTGTAATGTTAAACTGATACGCCAGATGTTCTGTGATATCGCTCACATCCGCTTCCATAAACTCGCTTTTTATCTTTGTAAAGAAATCAGCGTAAGTCATACTTTCTTCCTCCCCAATGTCATTTTTTGTCGTTTTCGACCATTGGTCGAACTGACTTTTAATAAGATTATCATCTTTTCGACCATCGGTCAACTGAATTTACTGACAAAAAAAGCCTGTAAAAAAATAAATTTATGTGAAATATGCAGTTGTTTCTTCTATGCAGGGTATGTTATATTGAAAGAAATACTATGATTCATTATGTTCCGGAAAGGCAAAAGCTATGCCAAATGACCTGAAATATCAGAAAATATTAGACGCGCTCCAGACACTTCTGGAGGACAAAGATATAAAAAATATTTCCGTAAGCGATATCGCCCGGGCAGCAGGCATGGGAAAAGGAAGTCTTTATTATTATTTTCCTTCCAAAGATGCGATTTTAGAAGCGCTGGTAGAGCGCGATTACGAAAAACCTTTAAAGACCGCCAAGAACCTTGCAGGCAAATCCGATATCTCTCCTTTTACCCGCATGGCCATGATCTTCCAGGCCTGCCACAATTCTTCTACCCAGTTTCGCCTTGGCAGAAACTCCGCGAAAGCTGTCAGCGCTCCGGAGCAGGCTTTTATTCATCAGAAATATATGGCTTATCTGATCTCGGAGATGAAACCGGTACTGACAGAGATCATCCGTCAGGGGATTGAAGGAGGCGAGATTCATTTTGACCGCCCTGCAGCACTGGCCGAGATCGTACTGATCGTCCTGGCCGTCAAACTGGATAATACGATTGCGCCATCCACACCGGAAGAAACAGAAGCGACCATTCTCGGTCTGATCGCTCTGCTGGAAAAGGGAACAGAAAACCCGGCAGGATCATTAAATTTCCTCCGGGCTATCTGACAAATACGATTATACGGACAGATCGATGGACAGTCCGTCCATGGACATGGAAGATGTGTCCAGACCGATCGCTTCGAGGACGCCTGCCGCAGTCACGGACGAGGACGCGGAAGATACGGCAGTTCCAAGCCCGGACAGAGAGGAAAGCGTTTCATTCATGGCTTCTTTTCCGTCCTGGGCAAGTTCTTTGAGGGCATAATTCTGTTCGTCTCTGTGGCGTTTTCTTCTCCGGCTGCGCAGTTCTTCCCTGATCTGCTTCGCTCTTTCTTCCTGCTGTTTCTTAATCGCCTTTTCCTGTTTTCTCTCCAGTTCTTCTTCCTTACCCAGATTTTTAACTTTCTTCTGGATACGTTTGATCAGCTTTTCCATACGCCTGATCTGCTGCAGCGCTTTCTTCGCCTCTTTTCCTTCACACCCGTAGGCCGACATCTTCAGGCTTGCCAGGGCTCTTGTGGCTTTTCCCAATACCTGTAACACGTCCATCTTCGTCTCTGCCCGGGCAAGCTCCGCCGCAAGCTGCCCCACCGAATCATCCGGTGCGGAAGCTTTCATCTTAAAATCAGAATTGCCCGCTTCCTCCATGGACGATATGAGGGAGCTGTCTTTTGTATCAGAAGAAGCCGTTTCCTTCTGGACTCGGTCTGTTTTCTCTGTATCTTTCCCTGTGTCTCTCCCTGACACAGCCGTCCTGTATACAGAACTGTCATCCCTCTGCCAGTTTCCAGCTGTGACGTTCATAGATCCTCCTATTATAGTTCCGCTACAACCACTCACAATGCCCCTATACTGGATTGTTTTCCGGCCGCGTTCGCGTCCTGAAATCAATCCGGGCATTGTTCGGGTTTCCGCTGTTTAGAGTTTGATGTTTTTGTTTTCCGCTTTACTTCTTTCTTATATATCGGCGGAATTTTAAAAAAAAGAACACAGAAAAAACACAAAATGGACACAATTTCCAAAAAATTTACTTCTGACTCATCTTGATGCCGCTTGCGATTGCACCGAAGATAATGCCGGCTACGGCCCAGATGACCCAGGATCTTCCCCAGCTTCCGGTCCTGAAGCTCCAGCCAACATAGATCGCCGTAACAATGCACCAGTAAACTGCCGCAACCCTTTCAATGAGTTTATTCGCCTCTTTTCCTTCCTTCGTATAATCTCCCAACTGTAAAAGCTGGTCATAAGAGCCTTTTTTCATTCCTGTATTGACAATCAGGAAGACGCCTGCAGCTTCTAAAAACAAAAGAAAGATAAGGGACACAGTCTGTGCCATCTCTCCTGCTTCCAGGGCGGTGGTCAGTAAAAGAGGGGATGCGCCCAGAATGCAGAGCGCTATACCTGCGGCAATCTGTCTTGCAAAAGATGCGGCCTGGGCCGTTTGCTTTTCTTCCACCATTCCTGCGATCCCGTAGCACAGATCAAACTCTTCTTTTTCCATCCATTCATATTTTCCAAGCTTCATACCGAAGATAATAAAATTTCCCACAGCGGCGGCTACCATTATAAGCAGCAGCACAATACCGATGCCCGACGCCATATCTTCTGAAATAGAGAGCCTTCCGGCTTCCGCCATCCCGTTTAATAGAAACAGGGGTGCCGGAGACAGGATGCACGCTGCGATACCAGAAGGAATCCATATGGATGCCTCCTGGCGCGCTTTAATAAACGCATGCGCTTCCTCCATTGTCACTTTCCGCACAGGAGACTTTTCCGGACTGCCAGGCACATAATCCTGATCCATATTGTCTTTCAGCAGATAATCCGTGCTGACTTCAAACAGTTCACCAAGCTGTAAAATCTTATCCAGCTCCGGCACGGACATGGCGCTCTCCCACTTGGACACCGACTGCCTGGACACATTCAGTTTTCCTGCCAGCTCCTCCTGAGACCAGCCGTTCCGCTTTCTCAATTCCATAATCTTTTCGCCTAATATCATTTTGATTTCCTCTCTATTGATTTTCTTTCTACACATGTGTTGATACAATCATAGCAAAGCAGGCGAATTTACACAAGAAAGCGGACTTGGAAATCTGTCAACCGGCAGTTGCGGCACTAAAAAACCGGTCTTTTTCTATTCATACACCTCTTTTTCTTCCACACAGTTGTTCTTAATCTCTCCTACCAGCGTCTGTAAAGCGTCGATCACCCTGGGGCGAATGTCGCCTCCTATGAGGACTTTCATAATATCGTCGCCGATAGACAGCCGTCCTTCATTCAGCCATACCCGTACATAATAGATGCCCTCCATATGGCGGGCCTTCTCAATCGCCCGGGCGACTTTTTCTTCGTCATAAGAAAATGCAAGCTCCGTCACCAGCGGCAAGTCCTTTTCTCCTGCACGGACGGTTGCTTTTGCCGTCTGCCGCACAACGCCTGTGTGGGACAGATACATACCGCACCTGGCGGCGTCTTTATCTTCTTTGGCTTCTTTGAGCCACTGGTCTATGGATGGTGATTCTTTTTTATTCATATTCTCTGTTCTCCTAACTGTCATTTATGTTTCCACCAGATAGTTCTTCGCCCGCAGCATTGCCTCGATACTGTCCAGCGTTTCTTCGTTTTCTGCTTCTATGGTATGGTAATGGTAGTTTGACGTAATATTTTTAAGAGGGCTGGATTTCCCCGATTTAATATCCGCTATAAACTCTTTTACCTTCTTCCGTGAATTGATGCCAAGCGGGGCTTCCAGGCGCCCGTACACCCTGTGGTTCACGATTACATCCACCACTTTTCCCCCCAGGTCCACGATCGAGCAAAGTTCGTCTTCCAGCTGCTCGTCCGTATGGCTGACCTTGAACACCCTCGTCGCTGTATGCGGTGCGTTTAATATATATCCTCTGTTGGTAGATATGATCTCGTATCCGGCTGCCCGTATCAACGCAATATCCTGCACGATGACCTGTCGGCTCACGTCGCAGGTCTTCGCCAGTTCTTTTCCTGAGACCGGAGTTCCGCTTTCCTGAATCATGCGGATGATCTTCTGCCGTCGTTCCAATCCTGTCATACAACTCCTCCTCTCCCGTACACAGTATAACACATCTTTTTTCGGATGAAAAGAAGGTCACGGCATTCGTCTTGACGGTTTTTTCGGATACGATTATAATCTTCATAAAACAAATTTTACCGGAGGTTCCTTCCCATGTTAAAAAATAAATATGTCCTGCTGGGCGTCACCGGCAGCATCGCCGCCTATAAAGCCGCCTCCCTGGCAAGCGCATTAAAAAAACTGCACTGTGACGTGCAGGTAATTATGACCAGAAACGCGATGAATTTTATAAACCCCATTACCTTTGAAACACTGACCGGCAATAAATGCCTGACCGATACCTTTGACCGGGACTTTTCTTTTGAAGTGGAACATATCTCCGTGGCCAAACGGGCGGACCTGGCGATCATCGCCCCCGCCTCCGCCAATGTAATCGGCAAACTCTCCCACGGAATCGCGGACGACATGCTGACAACCACTCTGATGGCATGTACCTGCCCTAAACTTATCTCCCCGGCCATGAACACCGCCATGTATCAGAATCCGGTCCTTCAGGACAACCTTAAGACTTTAAAAGCATACGGCTTTCAGGTCATCGAACCTGCCTGCGGACGTCTTGCCTGCGGGGATACAGGCGCGGGCAAGATGCCGGAACCGGAAGAACTCCTCTCTTATATATTAAAAGAAATCGCCTGCGAAAAAGATCTGGCAGGAAAAAAACTGCTGGTCACGGCAGGGCCTACCCAGGAAGCCATTGATCCGGTCCGCTGTATCACCAATCATTCCAGCGGAAAGATGGGATACGCCATCGCCCGCGCCGCCATGCTGCGGGGAGCGGACGTCACGCTGGTATCCGGCCCTGTATCCATCAGCGCGCCGCCTTTTGTCAACGTAATCCCTGTCACATCCGCGGAAGACATGTTCCAGGCAGTCGTCTCCCGGTCCGATACGCAGGATATCATCATCAAAGCGGCGGCCGTGGCGGATTATACGCCGGTGCAGACCAGCACGGAAAAGGTGAAGAAAAAAGAAGGAGATCTGTCCGTCCCCCTCAGACGCACAAAAGATATCCTCAGCTATCTGGGCGAACATAAAAAAGACGGGCAGTTCCTCTGCGGCTTTTCCATGGAAACAGAACATATGCTGGAAAATTCCCGGGAAAAGCTGCGCCACAAACACGCGGATATGATCGTCGCCAACAATTTAAAGACCGCCGGGGCCGGATTCGGCACGGACACCAATGTGGTCACGCTGATCACTCAGGACAATGTACGCGAACTTCCCATTTTAAGTAAAGATGAGGTAGCCCACGCGATCCTCGATCAGATCATACAGTCGCCGGTATAACTTTCTGATTTTCCACCCGATATATTTTCTCGCAGCCTTTCAGGGTGCTTGTGCGGTGCGCGACCATAATCAGGGTGCATTTCCCTTTCAGATGCTCCACCGCTTCCATAACCGCCTGCTCGGTATCCGTATCCAGAGCCGACGTAGCTTCGTCCAGCACCAGAATCTCCGGTTCCTGATAGAGGGCGCGCGCAATGCCGATCCGTTGCCGCTGCCCTCCGGACAGCCGGATTCCGACTTCCCCGATCCGGGTATCCAGACCGTCCTGAAGGCTTTTTACAAAATCCGCAAGCTGTGCCTTTTTCAGCGCATTCCAGACTTTGTCTTCTTCAATGAGGGAATCCGGTATGCCAAACGCCACATTACGCCGGATGGTATCATCCGCCAGGTAAATATTCTGCGGAATATATCCCAGCTTACGACCCCAGTCTTCTGCATATCGGCAGATATTCTGGTTTCCATAAAAGACGCCGCCGCTGCCCGGCTCCAAAAGTCCCAGCAGAAGATCTATAAACGTCGTCTTTCCGGCGCCGGAACTTCCTATGAATCCAAAAGAACTTTTCAGCGGGATTTCCACCGACACGTTTTTTAAAATCTCTTTTTCCGTCCCAGGATAGCGAAACGAAACATCTCTGAAACGGATGGTTTCCGCTTTTGATAATCCTCCGGTTTCTTTCGCCTGCCGCTTTTTTGTCTCCTCCGCGCCTGCTTCTTTCAGGTCTTCGTATATTTTATCCACAGACGGCATTAAAAATAAAATCCGGCTCAAAAGGTGATTGACCTGATTCACGGAAGGAAGAAGCCGAAACGCCGCCACGGCAAATACCGAAAGCTGCGGAATCAGTTCCTGGGCCTGCGTCCCGCCGTGCAGCCGGTACAATACGATGCCCAATACGCCGCAGACGCATACCGTCTCGATCAGATACCCCGGCATAAGCTGAAAAATCCGGCTTTTTTTCAGGCTGGAAGCATAGCGTCTTCCGTTCTCCACATAAGCCCGGACAAAATAGTCCTCCCTTGCAAGAATTTTGATCTCTTTAATACCGCCCAAAGCCTGGCTGACCGCCTGAATCATCCGGCTGTTGTAAAGCTGATTCTGCCTTCCGTACGCCTGGGTTCGTTTTCGCATAACCTGAAAATACAGAAAAGAACAGAAACCCAGCAGCATGGCGGTCGCCAGCGTAAGCAGCGGATCTTTGCAGGCTAAAAACAGGCCCAGCATCCCGATCATCAAAAGATGAGAGATCAGGTCAATGACATCCATGAGCAGATCGTACAGATTGTTCACATCTGTTGTCACGCTTCTTAAAATTTCCGAAGAATTTTTCTCCAGATGAAAAGGATACGGTTTTTTCATATAACTTTTCATCAGCCTTGCAGACAGCTCCAGCCGGTTATTAAAAATAAAGCGAAGCTGTACATATTTCATACCCAGCAGATAGATATTTTTCAGAATATAAACGGCCATCAGAAGAATCCCCATCAGAAAGAGCAGCTCGCTCCCGGAACGGCCCAGGGCGGCCAGTCTGTCATTTCCGGCCGCCTCCGGGTCCATCACAAGCTGGACGAACGGAAGGATCAGGGATACGCCCATAAATTCCAGCAGAGAACCGACGAACAGAATGAAAAACAACAGGATGAATTTTATTTTCTGCTTTTTGGAAAAAATTGCCCGGATTTTCCCGATCATACTTTCTGCCTGTCCTTTCTTTTTTTATATTGTTTCAACAGTTCATTATACATATGTGTCCGATAACGGTTAAACAGTTCCAGACATACACAGCAAAGAAGACCGACTGTAAGGATCAGCATACCGACGTTTTGTCCGGTCTCTGCCCGGGACAGAGACTGTAAAAGATTTAAAATCACAAAGCCCCACAGAGCCGCCCCGCACAGATACAGCGTCAGGCGAAGCAGATAAGGAAGGCGGCGAAAGGGTCTGGAACCCAGGAAAAGTTTCCAGAGGCCCGCGCTTACAGCGGAAAATGCCAGAAGCCCCCATAACAGTCCGGTCGAAAAAGGAATCTGCCCCCCTGACAGCCCATAAGCTGCCAGATACAAAACGCTCAGGGAAGTAAATATATAGGATGTGTGGATACACACAGGTTTCAGGATACGGTAACATCTTATTATATCTTTCATCACAGGCACCCCAGCTTTTCTTTGATCGTTTTGGCATACTGGCGGGATACATTCAGGCATTCGCCGTTCGTCATGGTCACCTGCATGGTTCCGCCAAACTCGGATTTTAAAGACTGAATCTGATTAAAATTAATAATGGACGACTTGGAAGCCCGAAAAAAATCACAGCTTTCCAGCCGTTCTTCCAGTTCATACAGACGCAGCGGCGTCTCGTACACTTCTGTGTCTGTATATAAAAATGTGCGTTTCTCCACGGTATCAATATACAAAATCTGACCCACATCCAGGATATAGGTCTGATTCCCCAGATGACCGGTCAGTTTTCTGTCCGTCATCCGGAGCATCTCCAGCATCCGTATGACTGCGTCATTGGTCTGCCGGCACCGTATGGTGATCTCCATCTCTTCCAAAGAAGCGTTTTCTTCTATCCTGATCTTCAATGTTTCACCCCGCTTTGTCCTTTGGGACAGTATAGATTATTTTTTCCCGCCGCGCAATCCCCATAACTCTGACCTGTCAAAAACACGCCCCAACCTGCGCATTTTCCCGGTCCAACGGCCACGCTTAAGAATACACAAAACAAGACCGGGAACCTGTTATGAGATTCCCGGCCCATACGGTTGATTCGGATATTTAATTTTTAAAACTGTGAATCGGCGCCGGTATCCTTCCGCCGCGGTTTACAAACGCGTCGCAGGAAAAAGCATTGACAGGCATGACAGGCGCATAACCTAAAAGCCCGCCAAATTCCACCATTTCGCCCACACCTTTTCCGACCACCGGAATCAGACGCACAGCCGTCGTCTTCTGGTTCACCATACCGATGGCCATCTCGTCCGCGATGATTCCTGAGATGGTAGCTGCCGTCGTATCGCCCGGAATCGCAATCATGTCCAGGCCCACGGAGCAGACGCAGGTCATAGCCTCTAATTTTTCCAGTGTCAGCGCGCCTGCCTGCACGGCGTCAATCATCCCCTGGTCCTCACTGACCGGAATAAACGCGCCGCTTAGTCCTCCTACATAGGAAGAAGCCATCACGCCTCCTTTTTTCACCTGGTCATTTAAAAGCGCCAGTGCCGCCGTAGTGCCCGGCGCGCCTGTCCGCTCCAGTCCGATCTCCTGTAAGATCTCCGCCACGCTGTCCCCGATGGCCGGGGTCGGAGCCAGGGAAAGATCAATGATTCCGAAGGGAATATGCAGGCGCCGGGAAGCTTCCTGGGCTACCAGCTGTCCCACACGGGTAATCTTAAAAGCTGTTTTCTTGATGGTTTCACACAATACCTCAAAATTTTCGCCGCGCACCTTGGACAAAGCGGTTTTCACGACACCCGGCCCGCTGACACCCACATGAATCACTGCGTCGCCTTCTGTCACTCCATGAAAAGCGCCTGCCATAAAAGGATTGTCATCCGGCGCGTTGCAGAAAACAACCAGTTTTGCACAGCCAAGAGAGTCTTCTTCTTTGGTAAGCTCCGCGGTTTCTTTTATAATCTCTCCCATGAGTTTTACCGCATCCATATCAATGCCGGTTTTGGTTGAGCCTACGTTTACTGAACTGCACACCCGCTCTGTCACCGCAAGTGCTTTGGGTATCGCGTGCATCAGCAGCTCGTCGCTTTTAGTCATCCCTTTGGATACCAGGGCCGAAAACCCGCCGAGAAAATTTACACCTACGGTCTTCGCCGCCTGATCCAGGATTTTCGCAAGCTCCACATAATCATCTGAAGTCCTGCATGCCGCGCCTCCCACCAGGGCGACAGGCGTCACGGAGATACGTTTATTGACAATAGGAACTCCGTATTCCGCTTCTATCTCCTGCCCTACGGCCACCAGATCCCTCGCGGTCGTCGTGATTTTTTCGTAGATATTTTTCTTTACCGTATCAAGATCCGAGTCAATGCAGTCCATCAGGCTGATCCCTAATGTAATCGTGCGCACATCCAGGTTTTCCTGATCGATCATCTTATTCGTCTCAAGTACCTCGCTGATATTGATCATACTTTCATCCCCTTCTTATACGCGGTGCATCATATTAAAAATATCTTCATGCTGGCAATGAATTACAACGCCGATCTCTTCTCCGATACTTCCCAGCTCTTTGGAAAGTTTCGTCACATCCGCCGTCCTCCCTGCGTCCACAACCATCATCATGTTAAAATACCCGTCCACGATCGTCTGAGAAATATCCAGAATATTTACCCCGTTTTCCGCAAGATAAGTACATACTTTCGCAATGATACCTACCTTATCATGTCCTACTACTGTAATGATCAGTTTTTTCATCCTAATTCTCCTGTTCCGCTCTGCGCCCTGCAATCAGCCTGTACGCCGTCCGGGCCCACGCCGTTTTTTTAAAATTCGCAAATTTCCGAACACGCATCCCTGCCCGCCACCTGGATATCAAAATCATCCGGCTGATACGCCACAGGGTCCAGCCGTATTTCCAGCCTGACTGTCTCATAGGCCAGTTCCGCGTAATTGTTTTCCTGGCTGAGATGCCCAAGATACACCCGCTTTAACCCGTCATGGAGAATCCGGCATAAAAGCTGCCCTGCACTTTCATTGGACAGATGTCCTCTGCTGCCTAAGATCCTCCGCTTTAACTCATATGGATACGGCCCCACTTCCAGCATCTGGATATCGTGATTCGCTTCCAGTAAAAGCGCGTCCACGCCTTTTAACCGCTCCACTATGTAATCTGTATACACGCCCATATCCGTAGCTACCGCCGCGCTCTTCTTCCCGCACCGGAAACGGTATGCCACCGGTTCCGCCGCGTCATGGGATATTGTGAATGGTTCCACTTCCACATCTCCCACCATAAAACGCTGATCCGCCCGGATTACATGATACAGTCCGCTGTCCACGGCTCCCAGGCTTTTCGTACGTTTCATCCGGTCAATGGTTCCCTTCGTGGCATAGATCGGAAATCCGTACCTGCGCGCCAGGACACCTACGCCTTTGATATGGTCGGAATGTTCATGCGTAATCAAAAGCCCCTGAATATCTCTGCCGTCCAGCTGAAGCTTTTTAAGCCCTTCCCCAATCCTTTTCGCGCTTATGCCCGCGTCCACCAACAGATGGGTCGTATCACTGCCTGTATAGATACAGTTCCCGCTGCTGCCGCTGGCTATGCTGCATAATCTCATCTGCTTTTCATCCTTCTGTCAATCTGGCGCCAGGTATCCTCCTGCGCCTTATTATTATCTATGACAAACTCGCACCGGCTCAAAAATTCTTCATGCGTCTTCTGATTTGCAAAGATCTGATCAATCCTCTCGTCGGTATAACCACGGGACTTTTTAAGCCTGTCCCGCCTTCGTTCCTCATTCGTATAAATATACCACGTTTCGTCGCAGAATGCATCATATTTTTCTTCCAGAAACAGCGCGGCTTCTACCACTGCATATTTTTCCCCCGCATTTTCTGCCTGCGTAAGCCGGGAAAGGATCGCTTCTTTGACCGCCGGGTGGATGATGGCATTTAATGCTTTTAGCTTTTCCTCGTCTGCAAAGACAATGCCGCCCAGTACTTTTCTGTCAACAGATCCGTCTTCGGACAGGATGCCTTCCCCGAAAACAGACAGGATCTTCTGATACGCCTCCCTGCCCGGCTCCATGACTTCATGTCCTATTTCGTCCGCCTGGATTACTTTTGCCCTGTACTGTCCGGCCAGATACATAAGTACGGTACTCTTGCCCGCTCCGACCCCGCCGGTCACTCCGATTATCTTCATCTATTTCGCCTCATACCAGTTGTTTCCCCGATGCATGTCGATCTCTAAAGGTACGTTTAGTTTCGCTGCCTGCTGCATCTCTTCCTGTAAGATCCGCTCTACCTGTTCCACTTCCTCCAGACGCGCTTCAATCAACAGTTCGTCGTGTACCTGGAGAATCAGACGGGAGGCAAGCCCTTCTTCCTTCAGCCGGTCGTGTACCCGTATCATGGCGATTTTGATGATATCGGCAGCCGTCCCCTGGATGGGCGAGTTCATAGCCACCCGCTCCCCGAAGGAACGCTGCATATAGTTGGAAGATTTAAGCTCCGGAATGGGCCTGCGCCTCTGATACATGGTGGACACATATCCCTGCTCCTTTGCATGCTCCACCAGGCCGTCCAAAAATTCTTTGATGCCCGGATACGTCTCAAAATACCGGTCAATATACGCCTGTGCCTCCTTTTTGGAAATGCTTAAATCCTGGGACAGCCCAAAAGAGCTGATCCCGTAGACAATACCGAAATTCACCGCCTTCGCGTTGCGCCTTTGCAGCGGCGTTACTTCTTCAAACGGTATGTGAAATACCTGGGATGCCGTAATCCTGTGGATATCCTCCGCCTGATGATATGCTTCTGTGAGCTTTTCATCCCCTGACATATGAGCCAGCACCCGAAGTTCGATCTGAGAATAATCCGCGTCCACAAATACACAGCCTTCTTCCGGGATAAACACTTTGCGGATCAGTCTTCCCAGCTCCATACGCACAGGAATATTCTGAAGGTTCGGCTCCGTACTGCTGATCCGCCCTGTGGCGGTGATCGTCTGATTAAACTTGCTGTGAATCCTGCCGTCCTGCGCAATACACGCGCCCAGACCGTCCGCATAGGTGGATTTAAGCTTGGTAAGCTGCCTGTATTCCAGAATATCCTGCACGATCGGATATTCCGGCGCCAGCTTATCCAGCACTTCCGCAGAAGTAGAATATCCTGTTCTGGTCTTTTTCCCGTTGGGAAGTCCCAGTTTGTCGAACAGAATCACGCCAAGCTGCTTGGGCGAGTTGATATTAAAGGGTTCGCCTGCCGCTTCGTGAATCTTCTGCTCCAGCTCCGAGATTCTGCCGGTCAGCGCTTCCCCGTAGGCTTTTAATTCCTCTCCGTTGACCCGTATACCTGCCTGTTCCATATCGTAGAGTGTAAATACCAGCGGCATCTCGATCTCATAGAACAGCTTCTTCATATCCATCTCTTCCAGCTTTTTTAAAAGCTCCGAAGCTCTCTTCCAGGTGGTCAGGGCAGCGTAGGGCTTGCCCAGGTCATCATGGGCATAGCTGTTCATCAAAGGATTCACCAGATAGGCGGCGATCTCTATATCAAACAGATGCTCTGTATGCGCCGGCCGCATATGGCTTAACAGGCTTTTCACATCCGAAGACGCGCACAGAGGCACCTGTTCTGTGACCTCTTTCAGGCAGTCCATCAGATAGGCCTCTGTCAAAAAGCCTTCCGCCGCAATATAGTACGCCTCCGTATCGGACAGCGCCAGCGATATGCCCGTCTCCTGCTCCGCCACCATCCTTCCGGAATCGGACAGGGTAAGCGTCAGGCTGTTTTCTTTCTCCTGTCTGCATATTTCAAAAGCGATTTTTTCCTGCTGTTTCGCTCTGGAAAATATTTCTTCCGCTTCGCTTAGATCTGTGACCCTTTTAGCTTCGGGTTCTGCCTGTGAAAGGGTAGCCGCCTGATCGAATCGATCCAGAAACTTTTTAAAATTCAGTTTCCGGCACTGTTCGTAGGCTTCTGGCGTATAAGGATTGGTGTATTTTGCCTGCTCCCAGTCAAAAGAGACCGGCGCTTCCACGCAGATGGTAGCCAGCTCTTTGCTCATGACCGCCATGTCATAATGGTTTTTTAACGCCTCTTTCGTACGGTTGGGCCTGATCTCCTCCACATGCGCGTACGCGTTTTCTATGTTCCCGTAAGCGATGATCAGGCTGGTGGCTCCTTTTTCCCCGATCCCCGGCACGCCCGGAATATTGTCGGAAGAATCACCCATCAGCGCTTTCAGTTCGATGATCTGTGCAGGCGTCACCTGATAAGTATTCACCACATCCGCCGCGTGATAGTTCTCGATCTCGGTACTTCCCCGCTTTGTTTTGGGCATCCGGATCATGATTTTATCCGTGGCAATCTGGAGCAGGTCCTTATCTCCTGAAACGATCACCGTATCCAGCCCTCTTTCTTCGCTCTTTCTGGCTACGGTACCCAGAAGATCGTCCGCCTCGTACCCTTCCAGCATCAGAAGCGGGATTCCCATGGCAGTCAGAAGTTCTTTCATGACCGGAATCTGCTCCCTTAATTCCTCCGGCATACTTTTGCGGGTTCCTTTGTAGGCTTCATACATCTTATGCCGGAAGGTGGGCGCTCCCAGATCAAACGCCACCGCCAGGTAATCGGGCTTTTCTTCATCCAGAATCCGGAACATAATATTCAGAAAACCAAAAATGCCGTTGGTATGCAGCCCATCGGCATTGGTCAGATCCGGCACGCCATAAAATGCCCTGTGTATGATACTGTGTCCGTCTATTAATACGATCTTTTCACTCATCAGAAAAACCACCTCACTATCATATAGAATAAGACTGCCGTTGACGCCGCTTTCATCAGAATCGTATAAGTCGTAAGAAAATATGTGTCCCGCATATCCTCCTCGGAAGTCTCCAGAGAATCTTCCACCAGTGTCCGGTAATCAATCTCTTCTTCCGCGCCGTTTAACTGACGGATACCCGCAAACACCGTGGCATAGACTTCCAGCTCTTCGTAACACTCCTTACAGTGGCGTATATGTTTAACAAACTGCTCCTCTTCCTTTTCTTCCATATCCCCGTTGATGTATGGAACCAAAAGGCGCTGCGCTTCTTTACAGTTCATACTACAGCACCTGCGCCTTTCCTGTATATGGATGGCTGTCCGCATAGGCCGACGCTTCTGCCGCGAACACGCCTGGTTTCATTTTGTCAAAATATTCCCGCTGCCATACGGTATAATCAAAATCATCCCTTTTAATTTGAAACTGATCATCATAAGGACGATTATAACTGGAATTATCCAAATATATTCTCACGTCTGTCTTTTCTCCTTCTTACTGACTCCTGTTTTTTATCTTATCATAAGCAATGGAAAATATCCACATTTCAGAACAATTAAATACAAACATTTTTGATCAAAAACGGCGTGAAACCCAAACCACACTGGTTCGATTTCACGCCGCAAATATGCAGGAGATGGGACTTGAACCCACACAAGGTCACCCTCGTCAGATTTTGAGTCTGATGCGTCTGCCATTCCGCCACTCCTGCGTCTTCAACTTCTGTATTCTACCATAGATTTTCCAATCGTGCAAGCAAAATTTTTCAGCCGATCCGACTTTTTCATGGTCAGACCGGCTGACTGATCTTTATTTCAACAGCTTCTCTCCGATCTCGAAGCAGTCGAACGTTGCGAAATAATCTTTCAGTGTCTCTGCCCTGCGGATCAACTGCGCGGTGCCGTCTTCTTTCAGAAGAATCTCCGCCGAACGAAGCTTTCCATTATAATTGTATCCCATGGAATGTCCATGAGCGCCTGCGTCGTGAATAAACAGATAATCGCCTTTCTCAATCTCGGGAAGCATGCGGTCGATGGCGAATTTGTCACAGTTCTCGCACAGGGAACCTGTCACGTCATACTTATGATCGCATGGGCTGTCCTCCTTGCCCAGCACGGTGATATGATGATACGCGCCGTAGATCGCCGGGCGCATCAGATCCGCCGCGCAGGCGTCTGTCCCGATATATTCCTTATGGATATGCTTCTCGTGAATCGCCTTCGTCACCAGCCCGCCAAAAGGACCTGTCATATAGCGTCCAAGCTCCGTATAGATCGCCACATCCCCCATACCCGCGGGTACAAGGACTTCTTCGTATACTTTGCGCACGCCCTCGCCGATAACCTTAATATCGTTAGGCTCCTGATCCGGGCGGTAGGGGATACCGATCCCTCCGGACAGGTTGATAAACTCAATATGCGCGCCTGTTTCCTCTTTTAGCTGTACCGCTTTCTCAAACAATACTTTCGCCAGCAAAGGATAATATTCATTGGTCACCGTATTGCTGGCAAGGAACGCATGGATACCGAAATGCTCCACACCTTTTCCTTTCATAATCTTAAAAGCTTCCGTGATCTGCCCGTCTGTCATACCGTACTTGGAATCTCCGGGGTTGTCCATGATGCCATTGCTCATCTTAAAATACCCGCCCGGGTTATAACGGCAGCTCATGGTCTTTGGCAGATATCCCACAGATTTTTCCACCGCCTCGATATGCGTGATATCGTCCAGGTTAATGATACCGCCTAATTTCTCGCAGTACGCAAACTCCTGAAGCGGGGTATCATTAGAGGAAAACATGATATCATGCCCTGTGATCCCTGCTGCTTCCGACAGCACCAGTTCCGCCATGGAAGAACAGTCGCTTCCGCAGCCATACTCTTTAAAGATCCCCATCAGGAAGGGATTCGGCGTCGCCTTCACCGCGAAATATTCCTTATACCCCTGGTTCCAGGAAAATGCATCATACAATGCTTTTACATTCTCACGAAGACCCTTCTCATCATAAATATGGAACGGCGTCGGGTATTTTTTTACAATCTCTTCAATCTGTGCTTTTGTGACAAACGGTAGTTTTTTCATAGGTTCACTCCTCGCTGTTTAATTCGATAAAGGCTTTACACTTTAAATGTAATATTCTTTCGATATTCTACCATATTTTCCGCTTTTGTCAATCATAATATCTCCTGTACATGCTCAATAATGCTGTTGTATAAGGACATCAGCACATTGGTAATTGAATAAAGGCTTTACACCTTCCATCGCATCTATTATAATAACAGGTAACAACAAAATACCATATCATAGCAGGCAGTGAAAAGAGGTGAGCATATGCCGATTAGTCTTGAAATTGTAGAAAGATCAATTAATGATTTTTCAAGGGTACAAAGACGTATGTTAATAGCAAAAAAAGAAAATGCTACTGAAATGTATGCAGATCTTAAAGATGAATACTATACATTAAAAGCATTACTTACTGTAGCAGGTGTTAATCTGACAGAAATTGATTACATGAAAGAGTAACCTCAACCGCGTAAACTATAAATAAAAGGTGTAAAGTCTTTATTGAAGCATGAAGGACTTTACACCTTTTCACGACCCTACATTTTTTCCTCCGCAACCGACTGCTCATGCTTCGACAGCTTTTCATAAGAGCCTCCCTTTGCCGAAAACAACAGCAGAAACAAAGTGTCAATCACGGCCATTGCCGACATTCTTGTAAAACTGATCTGTTCATGGAAAAGAGGTTCCCGGGTAGACGTCCGTATGACATAGTCGCATTTCTCCGCGATCGGCGATTTGACCTGATTGGTAATGGCGATAGTCAGAACCTGATTTTCTCCGGCAATCTCCACCATTTTAAACAGCCGCCTGGAGGCACCGGAAGCCGAGATCGCAAACAGCACATCTCCCTTTTTCAGATTTCTTGCCGTTGCCTCCTGCGTTTCCCAGATCGTAGAACTGACCGCACGAAGTCCCAACTGATTGAATTTGTAGACGCTGTCCATTGCAATGGGAATCGTATTCCCCATTGCGGCAAACTCGATGGTATCTGCCCGCAAAATATGATCAATGATCTCTTTTATCTGCTTTGCATCAAAATTCTGGAACGTCGACTGCAGTTCCTCAATCTTACTGCTCAGAATATTGTGAAGCGACTGCTCCATATGGCTGCAACTGATCTCTGTGGTCGTTACCAGATGCTCCTGACGGCGTAACTCTCCCGCCATCCGGATCTTCAGCTGATGAAACCCCGAACAGCCCACCTTCTTGCAGAAACGGATCACCGTCGCCTGACTGGCCTCACACTGTCCCGACAGCTCGGACACGGACATCTCAATGGCCTGTTCCGGATGGTTAATCACATAATCCGCCACTTTTTTCTCTGCGTCATACAGACTGTCATATTTTGAAAATATTTCGTCTCTCACGGATGTAATCCCGCCCATAATGCTCCTTCTGGTTCCATTTCCGGAGCATGTTCCAAAAAAAACCTTTCCGCCTCAGCACTCCAGAAATTCCCGTTCTTCTTTAAAATTGACTGTAAACCTGCAATGAACTTATTTTCGCCCATTTCATCCATTTTGTCAACTTCAACCAACGGAAATCTTTTGTGCGTATAGACGACTTTCTTTCCTCCTGCCAGCTTCGGGAGGGCTTTCGTGACATCCGCTACCTGATCCAGCCCCAGGATATGCGTCACGATTTTTGATACATCCACGGCCTTCTTCTCAATCAGTTCAATGGACTGCTTCATATCCTCCGTATTCCCGCCGCTGGTCCCTGTAAAATGCGCGGAATTATAATGTACGTTATAAAAATTTACCTCTGTACTAAATTCTTTATCTGCCGGTCCGGAAAAAAAGTTCAGGCATCCGTCATAGGCCAGCATCTTCGCTCCGGCAGTCACCAGCGCATGATCCGGCGCAAAAATAAATACGTCATCAAAGCCATAATCCGCTTCTGTATAAGAGCGAAGGCTTCCGCTGATATCCTCCGTCTTTCCGGTATTGACATACAAAAGTTTCACTCCCTGCTTCCGGGCTTCTTCCTCCGTATAAAGCCTGGCGGCCAGATTAAGCTTCGATTGGGTCCTGCCTGTCACAACCAGAAGGGACGGCTTTTTCGGCCCGTGAATGGCAAGATCAATCGCCAGAAATCCCATCGGGCCGGTGGCGCCTAAAAGCGCCATCGTACCGTTTTCTTTTATCCCCATGACATGGTCGTAGGAATACATCTTCCTGATATGGTACTGTGCATTAAACGCTCCTACCACGCAGGACAGAGGCTCCACCAGAGAACCTTCAAAAAACGAATCTCCGTTATATTTCAACAGGGAACCATTTTCCATCACCTGATTGGAAAAAATGATTTTCGTGGCATCCCCTCCCATATAAGGAAAGGAATAACCCGGGGCATATCCTCTCTGATCCCCTATATTGGGCTGGATGATAAATTTATCTCCCTCCTGATACTGGCCGGCCCATTTTTTCCCGACTTTCAGGATCACACCGCAAAATTCATGTCCGATAATAATCGGGTGCTCTGAAATGTCTTCCGGCACTTTTTTATGCTTTTCCGCCTGTGTAATAGCTTTATATGTAGAAATGCACAGGCTGTCTGTAACGACTTCCGCCAGTATCTCATCATCCCTGATTTCCGGCAGTTCAAACTGCTCCAGCCGGATATCCTCTTTCCCATAAAGTCTTACTGCATTTGTTTTCATAACTGCTCACCTCACTGTACTGATTTTGTAAAATGCTGCTGTCTTATGCAAGAATCCCCAGCCCATATCCTACAATCCCCACTGCAAACAGGATAAAGATAATCGTAATCGGACTTATATTTTTCTTCAGCAGCCTTGACACCAGAAGCGTCAACCCAAGAGCCAGTATTCCCGGCAGCAGTTGATCCAGAATGTCCTGTACCGTTGTGGTTACGGTCGCCCCGTCGGTCGTCACCTGCGACACAACAAGCGGTACATTGATGGTCGTCCATTTAGACACCAGCGCTCCCATGACAAACAGACCCAGAATTGCGGCGCCCTCTGTAATTTTCTGAAGCATATTTCCTGCCAGATTCTGTACCAGTCCGACTCCTTTCTTATACCCGAATTCCAGTCCAAAATATAATGCTGCAATACGGATCAGATTAAAAGCCAGGAAAAACAGAACCGGCCCCAGCAGGCTTCCTGTCAGTGCAAGGGAGGCTCCGATCGCAGCCGTAATCGGACGCAGGGTTCCCCAGAAGATCGGATCACCTACTCCGCAGAACGGCCCCATCAATCCTACTTTGATACTTCCGATGGTGCTCTCGTCTATCTCGGCGCCGTTGGCTTTGGATTCCTCCAATGCCGCTGTGACGCCCAGGATAGGACCTACCGCGCCCGGAGTCACATTAAAAAATGTCAGATGCCGCTTCAGCGCCGCCACCTGGTCTTCCTTCTTATCATAAAGGCGTTTGATCGCCGGCACCATGTCAAATGTCATACCCAGCGCATGTATCCTTTCAAAGTTAAAGGATGCCTGCTGGAAGTTGCTTCTCAAAAACATGTTGATTCTGTCACCTTTGGTTAAATGCTTTTCACTCACGATTTCTGTCTCCTTTCTTCTTAATCCAGTTCGTCGTCAAGGTCATCATCTGCGGCGTCAACACTGCAAACCGCCGCCGTTTTCACTTCCGCAAATCTTGGATCGAGCTGTACATAAGTAATCGCAAATACTGCGCCCATAATACCAAAAGCAACCAGATTAAAGTCTGTAAATGCAGCAATCACAAATCCAAGGAAAAAGAATGCCATAAGATACCGGGCGCCCATCATGTTTAAGACCATTGCATAACCGACTACCACGATCATTCCGCCTGCTACTGTCAACCCTCCGGTAATCACCTCCGGAATACTTCCAAGCAGTGTCTGTACGCCTTCCGGACTGACTACGCCTGCCACCAGAAATGTCGGAATTGCCACGCGCAGCGCCTGCACGACCAGTGCCGTGATATGACAGATATCAATCATCCGGAAATTGGCATCCTCCGCATACCGGTCAGCCGCATGCTGAAAGAAGATTGTCACTGTACGGGCAAAGACCGTCAATACCTGTCCGGCAACTGCAACCGGCAGAGCGATTGCGATTCCTGCGGAAATCGACTGCTTTCCTACAATCACCAGAATCGTGGATATAATGCTTGCAAGCGCTGAGTCAGGAGACTGCGCTGCACCAATATTCATCCACCCAAGCGCGATCATTTCCAGTGTTCCGCCCAAAATCACGCCTGTCTGTACATCACCCAATATCAGGCCGACAACAGTACATGCTATCAGCGGACGATGTGTCTGAAAAGAATCCAGCACGCTGCCCATACCGGCAACACAACCAAAAAGAACAAGTAACACAATCTGTATGATTGAAAGACCCATAATTCACCCTCCTGTTTTTTCTCTTCGTCTGTTATGGAAGTTTGCTCATCAAATCCACTTTTTTGTCCGTTGCAACCGGACGAATCTCAAGCTCGATTCCCAGTTCATTCAATTTTTTAAATGCGTCAATATCACTTTCATCCACGGAAACCGCTTTTGTGATCTGGGTTTTCCCGGTCTTAAATGCCATTCCGCTAATATTGACACTCTTGATCGGCACGCCCCCATTGACCATCCTCAGAACGTCCTGCGGACAGGTATACAGGAAAAACACCGTGTCATTCTCATACTTCGGGCTGTTATACACACGGATCGCCTTTGCGATATCAACCACACTGACTTTAACCCCGGGAGGACCCACCTGCAGAAGGAGCGTTTTGCGGATCTCGTCCTTTGCCACTTCATCGCTGCAGATAATAATCCGCTCTGCATTTGCTTCTTTCGCCCATACCGTAGCCACCTGCCCGTGGATCAGGCGATCGTCGATTCTTACCAGGTTAATCTTCATAATTCATCTTCCTCCTTTTGATTTTCTTCTGTTTCTTTTAAAAGTGCTTTGCAGGATTTTGCATAAGATGTGGTATCCAGTTTTTCATACATTTCAGAAGCCTTAATCCCCGGCTCCAGTTCTCTGAGCTCCGCTGCCTCCAGAATCATCGGAAGGCTCAGTCCGGTGATCACATCCATCCGCTCTTCCATCACGACAGTTTCAAATGCCGCATTATAAGGGCTGCCCCCGAAGAGATCCACCAGGAACAGCACTTCTTCATCCGGACCATAGCCGGACAGGATCTCCTGGTATTTTCTTTTGAGTGTTTCCACATTTTCTCCCGGAAGAAACGTGACGGTGTCCAGCCCTTCGATCACTCCATACACCATATTGGCCGAGTTCAGTACTTCCTGCGCATATCTGCCATGCGCGGCCAAAATCATCCGCATGTCGGTCACCCCCTCGTCTTTCCGCCTGCCACGTTCAGAGTAACCCCGTGAATATAGCTGGCTTTATCGCTTGCCAGAAATGCACAGGTCGCAGCGACTTCCGAAAGCCTGCCGGATCTTCCAAGGGGTGTCGTAGATGACTTGCTGTAACCTGCCCGAAGTTCATCCACCGTAATCCCTCTTGTATAAGCAAGCGCCTCTTCATACGCATAAGTTCTCAGCCCGGTCGCTTCCATGATGCCGGGAGCCACTCCCACCACGCGGACTCCGTGTTTTCCAAGCTCCTTGGCCCAGGAACGGGTCAGAGAATTAACCGCATTCTTGGTGGCCGCATAAACGCTCTGTCCTTCCGATCCTTCCAGACCGGATTCCGAAGACATGTTGATGATGACGCCGCTGTGTTTTTCCACAAGGAAGCGCCCTACCGCCTGCGCGCATAAGAATACTCCTTTAAAATTCACTGCGGTCACTTTATCCCACACCGTCTCGTCCAGCTCAAATTTCCCGTTTGGATCTTTCTCATCCACCAGGAGCCTGGGGATGTTGATGCCTGCGTTGTTGACCAGGATATCCACAGTGCCGAATTTTTCCACCGCCTGCCCCGCCATATGCAGGACCGAATCCCGCTCTGTTACATTGGTCTGCACATACAGGAAATTTTCTTCCCCCGCTCCTTCAAACGCCGGAGCCTCCGCAACCATATCCGCTACAACAACCCTGGCCCCGTCGTTCAAGAACTCCTGGGCTACCGCTCTTCCGATTCCGGAAGCCGCTCCTGTTACAATGACCACTTTTCCCTGAAAATCAATCCATGAGTCCATATTTTTCTCCTTTCTTTTTTCACGAAATTTTATTTCGCTTGTATTGTATATGAAAAATTTTATTTTGTCAATATATTTTATGCAAAATTTTTCTTCGTATATTTGAAAAAGAAAAACGGATACAGAATCTGCATGCGCAAATCCTTGTATCCGTATATTTATGGACTGATCTAACAGGTAAGCGTGATCAAAGAAAATATAAGAAATATATTTTCGCAATATAATATTTTAAAAAATTTTTTTTCGTAAAAGTATTGACATCTATTCACATAATCCGGTAAACTTCATTACGGGACTATTCTTCACTCTGAAGGATGTCATTCCCTGCGCCGCCTCCGATTTTCTGCAGAAAAAGTGTAAGATAGTTCAAAATACAAAACAGAAAGGCAGGATGATACAATGAATAATGAGAAACATCTGCGCTGGGCCGTATTGGGCACAGGCGTCATCGCTAATCAAATGGCCCAGGCTCTTCGGTCCATGGGCCGCACTCTGAACGCCGTAGGCAACCGCACCTATGAAAAAGCGGTGGCTTTCGGGGAGAAATACAGCGTTCCAAAAGTCTATGACAACTACGATGAGATGTTCACCGACCCGGACATTGACATCATCTACATTACAACTCCTCACAACACCCACATGTCTTTTCTGGAGCAGGCTCTGTCCCACGGAAAGCATGTATTATGTGAGAAGTCCATTACTCTGAACAGCGCCGAGCTGGAACGTGCCATGAAACTGGCCCGTGAAAACGGCGTAGTGCTGGCCGAAGCCATGACAATCTACCATATGCCCCTCTACCGGACATTGCGGGAACGGGTAACCTCCGGAACACTGGGCAAAGTCAACCTGATTCAGCTCAACTTCGGCAGCTTCAAAGCCTACGACATGAAAAACCGCTTTTTCAACCCCAATCTGGCAGGAGGCGCTATGCTGGATATCGGTGTATACGCTTTCTCCCTGGCACGGCTGTTTCTGGACTCCAACCCGGACGAAATAAAATCCTTCGTCCGCAAAGCCCCCAGCGGAGTGGACGAGAGCGCCGCAGTCGCCATGTCCAACAAAGAAGGCCAACTGGTTACCGCCACTCTCTCCCTCCACTCCAGGCAGCCCAAACGGGCCGTAATCTCCTGTGAGAAGGGATACATTGAGATCATGGAGTATCCCCGGGCAGATGAGGCGGTGATTGTAGCCGCTGAAACCGGGGAGCGCGAGATCATCCGGGCAGGCAAAACCGCCGACGCTTTGCGCTATGAGTTGGAGGATATGGAGGCAGCCGTCCAAAACGGAAACGATATGCTCCTTGCTTACACCGCCGACGTGATGGAACTGATGACTGCTCTACGACGGGAATGGGGCGTAATCTACCCGGAGGAACAATGACGCAGGCCATACCCGTTTTGAACCGGACAGACATACCATAAAAAACAGGACATCTGCCGCATCATCTTTTTAAACGGCAGATGTCCTGTTTTTTACGATATAAAATTTTTCAATAAAAAAATCGGGGTAACAGGATTCGAACCTGCGACCTCACGGCCCCCAGCCGTGCGCTCTAGCCAAGCTGAGCCATACCCCGATAACGGATTATATTATAACGCATCCTCCTGCAAAATGCAAGAAAAAATTACAATACTTTTCCAAGAAAATTTTTAAGGCGCTCATTTTTCGGATTTTCAAAAAACTCGTCCGGCGCGCCCTGCTCCATCAGGATGCC
>DKVI01000013.1 GCA_002491115.1 Lachnospiraceae bacterium UBA7182
CTGTTACTCCATGAATAATTCAGGTTTAGGATTTATTTATAAAATATCCCTCTGTTTGTTTAGAGCAGGTTGTTAAGATACTTGCAAGAAACCAAAGGAGGGATTTTTTATGTTAAAAGAAGGAGTAAATGGATTTTGTATGGCATTGGCAGACAGCGTGCCGGGAGTGTCCGGTGGGACAGTGGCATTTATCATGGGATTTTATGATCAGTTTATCGGCTCTGTCCATAATCTGGTGTTTGGAAAGATGAAAGAAAAAAAGTCTGCGTTGATATATCTGGCAAAGCTGGGCGCAGGCTGGGTGATCGGGATGGCAATGGCGGTAGTTGTCCTGTCAGCACTCTTTGAAAGCCATATTTATGCAGTCAGCTCTTTGTTTATCGGGTTTATCGGCGGAGCGATACCGTTGATTATAAAAGCAGAGCGGAAAAGCTTACGGGATATTGGAAAAGGGATTCTTTTCTGCCTGTTTGGGATCATGCTTGTTGCGGGAATTACCTGGGCGAACAGCAGAAGCGGCGGTGCGGCTATGGAACTGGGGCAGTTTTCCATCGGAATATCCGTCAAACTGTTTTTTATCGGAATGACTGCAATTTCAGCCATGTTTCTTCCGGGTATATCCGGTTCCACATTGCTTCTGATTTTTGGCGCATATATTCCGGTGATTACGGCAATAAAAGGGATCCTTTCTCTGGAATTTTCGTATATTCCATGCCTGATATTTTTTGGCTGCGGTGTACTCACAGGTGCTGTGACAGTTGTGAAGGCAATTAAAGTCTGCCTTGAGAAATTCCGCCCACAGACAATATACATGATTTTAGGAATGATGATCGGTTCTTTTTATGCAATTGTTATGGGGCCGACAACGTTGGAAATGCCGCAGGAGGCTTTAGGCTTTGGAAATTTTCATCTAATTGCGGCGGTCGCAGGATTGGCACTGGTATTAGGAATGCAGATGATAAAAGAAAGAAGTGAAAGAAATAGAAAAAGTTGTAATAGCCGAAAAGAGGAGATATAGCCATGTCAGTCGTAATTATTCCGGTATATAAAGTGATATCATATAAGATTTTCTTATAAGAATAACCGGAAAGTCAAATTGATTCCCGGATGTCGTTCTTTTATAATATATACGGAACGAAAGAAAAAGGAGAAACCCCTGTGAAAGCTTTGATCGACCGATGCCTGGTGGGGTATAAATCCGTTGCCTGCCAGATGCACAGGAGAAAGGCATTATTTACGGAACAGATACATGGGATAAGTGAGACGTATATCGTCATCTGAACAGGCCTGTAAAATGAGAAAGGAGATATAGTTTATGGAACGAATTAAAAAGAATTTTGGGTTTGGCTGTATGCGTCTGCCGATGAAGGACGGGGAGGTGGATACGGCGCAGGTGTCCCGGATGGTGGATATGTTTCTGGAAAATGGCTTCAACTATTTTGACACGGCTCACGGCTATCTGGGAGGGAAAAGTGAGACAGCGTTAAAGACCTGTCTTACAAGTCGTTATCCCCGTGACCGGTACATTCTGACAGATAAGCTGACCAATTCCTTTTTCAAAAAGCAGGAGGATATCCGTCCGTTTTTTGAAAGTCAGTTAAAAGCCTGCGGGGTAGATTATTTTGACATTTATCTGATGCATGCCCAGGGAGCCGATAATTTTGCCTATTTCAAAAAATGCCATGCCTATGAGACGGCGCTGGAACTGATGGCGGAAGGGAAGTTCCGGCATTTTGGCATCTCTTTCCATGACCGGGCGGAGGTTCTGGAACAGATATTGACGGAGTATCCGCAGATTGAAGTGGTACAGATTCAGTTTAACTATGTGGACTATGATGACCCGGCTGTGGAGAGCGGGAAATGCTATGAGGTCTGCCGTAAATTTGGAAAACCGGTGATCGTCATGGAGCCGGTCAAGGGCGGAAATCTTGTCAATCTGCCGGAAAACGCAAAGGCGGTTTTTGACGGGCTGCATGGGGGAAGTCCCGCCAGCTATGCCATCCGTTTCGCAGCCGGATTCGAGGGAATTATGATGGTGCTCTCCGGCATGAGCGATATGGCGCAGATGCAGGACAATATCAGCTTTATGAAGGACTTTCAGCCTTTGACGGACACAGAGCTTGCGGCCGTAGGAAAGGTACAGGAGATTTTCCGCTCCATGAACCTGATTCCGTGTACGTCATGCCGTTACTGTGTGGCAGGCTGCCCGAAACAGATTGCGATCCCCGATCTGTTTGCAGTCATGAATACAAAACAGATTTATCATGACTGGAACGCAGATTATTATTACAATGTGGTGCATACCGGCGGCGGGAAGGCGAAGGCTTCGGATTGTATCAAGTGCGGTAAATGTGAGGAAGCCTGTCCGCAGCATCTGCATATCAGGGATTTGCTGGCGGATGTGGCAAAGGAATTTGAAAACCGCTGAAAGCGGTTTTCATGAGGAAGAAGCGAAGCGGATTCCGAATGCCCGCTTTTAGGAGAAAATGAACATGGCAAAGTTTGAATACGGTAAAATATGAAAAAGGAAGATTGGGACAGTGAAAAATGTAATGATTTTAACCGGCGCAGGCCAGATCGGGATGGCGGTTGCCCGCCGGATGGGGACCGGTATGAAAATTGTAGTCGGTGACAAAAAAACGGATAATGCACAGACTATCGCACAGATTATGAACGAGGCAGGCTTTGACGCAGTGCCGATGGAGATGGATTTGTCCTCCCGTGCATCCATTCTGAACATTATTTCAGAAGCTTTAAAGTACGGTGAAATTTCCATGCTGGTCAATGCAGCAGGGGTTTCTCCCAGCCAGGCTTCGGTAGAAACGATTCTGAAAGTCGATCTGTATGGTACGGCGGTGCTTCTGGATGAAGTCGGCAAGGTAATCAGACAGGGCGGTACAGGCGTGACCATCTCCAGTCAGTCCGGCTGGCGGATGCCTGCGCTGACTGCCGGGGAGGATGAACTGCTGGCCACGACACCTGCGGATGAACTGCTGACACTGCCGCTGCTGCAGCCGGAAAACATCCACGATACCCTGCATGCTTACCAGATGGCGAAAAGATGCAATGAAAAGCGTGTGATGGCGGAAGCAGTCAAATGGGGAAAACGGGGCTCCCGCATCAATGCGATTGCCCCCCGCATTATCGTGACACCGTTAGCGATGGATGAGTTTAACGGACCGCGTGGAGATTTTTATAAAAATATGTTTGCAAACTGCCCTGCGGGACGGCCGGGAACAGCAGATGAAGTGGCAAATGTGGCGGAACTTCTGATGAGCGATAAAGGGGCTTTTATCACCGGCTCTACTTTCCTGATCGACGGCGGGGCTACTTCCAGTTATTATTACGGTCCCTTAAAGCCGGAAGTCTGAAAACAGGTAAAATTTGATTGGATATGCAAAGGCCAGCCGATTACCCCGGCTGGTTTTTCTAATCTTCCATGCAGAGGATGAGGATGTATTTGAAATCGTATGCCGGCAGGCAGCGGGGAGGGTATTAAAAGTGCTGTTGACTTTCCCCCCTAGGGGAAGGTTTATACTGAGCCTGGAAGGAGGGCTCGCATATGCTTACAATTGGAGAATTTTCAAACATATGCAAGGTATCTACAAAAACGCTTAGTACTGTATCCGGTTAGCAACAATAGTTTACTCAACTTTCCCACCAACGAAACGGATGTAAACACTTGTCCCCGAACCGAAGGAAGGAACCGCGAAGGATGAGACGCTGCTGCCTGCGGAAAAGGGAGTTGCATTCTGCAACCGTCTGTTTTTTCTGGAGCAGATTTATAAAGAGTTCCCGGCTGGAGGGAGCAAACTGGAA
>DKVI01000116.1:0-34326 GCA_002491115.1 Lachnospiraceae bacterium UBA7182
TTTTCTTCGTGAAACAACCCTAGTCGATTTCACAGAAACCGTTCAAAAGGCAGGGGAATGCCTTTCAGCACTCTCCCTGCCCTATATATCCGTACAGTTTTTCTTTATCTGTATTTACTACCAGCTCCTCCGGAAAGTCAGCTTCCTTAAGAAGCGCATGCGCATGTGCATGATTCAGGATATCTGTGTGAAAATGGGCGTCGCTTGAAAGGATCACGGACGTCCTGTATTTCTTACACAGTTTTAAGATCTCCAGATCATTCTCCCTGGCATTCTGACGGGAACAGCCGGGTTCCAGGGAATGGTTGTTGATCTCCAGAAGAGTGTGATATTCTTTTGCCGCCTGCACCACTGCCTCATAATCCAGAGGATAACGCCCGTCATCGGGATGCCCTATGATATGGATATGAGGATTTTTGATGGCCTCCACCACGCACTGCGTATTCCACTGCCTGCTGCCGGAACGGATACAGGGCGTATGCAGGCTGGCAATCGCCACATCCATCCGCCCAAGGTACGGCTCTGATAAGTCCACGGTTCCTGCTTCATCTAAAATATTCAGCTCTGCTCCCAGTAAAAGTTTCAGATCGCCATACTGCCGCGGCACTACTTTCAGATTTTGAAAATAAAAATCCTGGCAGCTTCCGGGCATTTTAGGCGCATGTTCGGTGATCCCGTATACCGAAAGCCCCTTGTCCTGAGCCGCCCGGATCATCTCCATCATGGTATTGTAGGCGTGTCCGCTGGCCAGGGTATGGGTGTGTACATCTAAAATATCTCTCATATTCTCTGCTCCTTAAGCAGTCTGTCCAGGTCTTTTATGGCCTGTTCCTGGCTCTCTACCACAATCCCCTGCATGCCCATACGTTTGGCCGTATCCACATTTGCCCGGGAATCATCCAGGAATACGCATTCCTTTGCGTTCAGTTTGTAGCGGTTCAAAAGCACTTCATAAATATAAGGCTCCGGCTTGATCAACTGCACCGTATAAGACATGACGCCGCCGTCCATCTCGTGTAAAAAAGTCAGCTGCCTGGATGCTTCCGTCTTCACCCGGGCGGAAAAGTTCGACAGATAATAGACTTTATAACCCGCTTTTTTCAGAGTACAGAGCCACTTGTTTGTGCCTTCCCGTTCCTTTACCAGAGAGCTCAGATCGGAAAACACCAGACGGATCTGCGCTTCCAGCTCAGGGTCATTTTTGATAAATCCCTGGAGCAGCTGTTCATTGTTCCATACGCCCCGGTCCAGCTCATTCCAGACCGGGTGTAACATCATGGCTTCTCCTAACCGTTTTGCGGTCTCGCCTGTGAATCCGAATTTGGCTATATGTTCCTGCCAGCAGAAATCCACCAGCACATTTCCGATATCAAATATTATATTCTGTATCATAAGGACTTACCACGCAATATAATATCGTTCCTTCCGGGACCGTTGGAGATCATCGTAATGGGGAACCCGATCTGTTCTTCCACAAACTCCACATAGCTGCGGCAGTTTTCCGGAAGATCCTCATACTTTTTAATGCCGCGGATATCGCACTTCCACCCCGGCAGCGTTTTCAGCACCGGCTTTGCCTTCTCCAACAGGCGGGTGGCGGGAAATTCTGTCGTCACTTCCCCGTCGATCTCGTAGCCCACGCAGACCGGGATCTCGTCCAGATATCCCAGCACGTCCAGTACGGTGAATGCCACATCCGTTGCGCCCTGCAGACGGCAGCCGTATTTGGACGCCACACAGTCGAACCATCCCATACGTCTGGGACGTCCGGTGGTCGCGCCGTACTCCCCGCCGTCTCCGCCTCTTTTGCGAAGCTCATCCGCCTCGTCCCCGAAAATCTCGCTTACAAAAGCGCCTGCGCCCACTGCGCTGGAGTAGGCTTTACACACGGTGATCACCTGCCGGATCTCATAGGGCGGAATCCCGGCGCCGATGGCTCCGTAGGCGGCCAGCGTGGAAGAAGACGTCACCATGGGATAGATCCCGTGGTCCGGGTCCTTTAAAGTACCCAGTTGTCCTTCTAACAGAATATTTTTGCCGGACTTTAAGGCCTCCCACAGATAAGAAGACACGTCGCACACATAGGGCGATACCATCTCCTTATATTCCATCAATTCCTTATAGATATCCTCTGTTTTCAGCGCCGGAGCGTGGTACAGATGCTCCAAAAGGACATTTTTCTGCTGGATCACGCGCCCGATCTTATCCTTCAGCTCCGCTTCCTCCATAAAAAGCTCGCTGACCTGAAAACCGATTTTTGCATATTTGTCAGAATAAAAGGGTGCAATCCCTGATTTGGTGGAGCCAAAAGACTTCCCTGCCAGGCGCTCCTCTTCCAGTTTATCAAACAGAATATGATAAGACATGACCACCTGAGCACGATCCGATATAAGGATCTTCGGCATCGGAACGCCTCTGCCTGTGATCTCCTGAATCTCCTGGAACAACACCGGTACATTCAGCGCTACGCCGTTACCGATCACGCTGGTCGTGTGCCCGTAAAACACGCCTGACGGAAGGGTATGCAGCGCGAATTTTCCATAATCATTGATAATCGTATGCCCCGCGTTGGCGCCTCCCTGAAACCGGACGATGATATCGGACTCCTGGCCGAGCATATCTGTAATCTTGCCCTTGCCTTCGTCTCCCCAGTTTGCTCCTACAACTGCTCTTACCATATCAATCTTCCCTCCATTATAGTTCCGCAAAAATTTATACTGCACCATGTACTGGATCGATCTCCGGCCGCTATGCGTCCTGAAATCGATCCGGTGCCGTATAAATTTTTGCTGTTATACTTTTAAAAACCTTAATAAGTATATCCCAAAATTCCCCATAAGTAAAGGGAATTTTGCGTATATAACGGTCGGGGACTTATTCTTTATAGCGGATCACATCCCGGTCGTTTAAGTTTTCCGTAGCGCTTACAATCAGCTCCGTATCCCGGTCTATCAGCCCTTCTTCAATCGCGGCATAAGTGTCATTCTGGTCCGCCACCTGCACATAGATCTGCTCCGCCACCAGTTCGTTTCCCAGGATGCCTGCGCGCTCGCTTACAACATAGACAAAATTTCTTTGATTTTCGTCTGTATGCAGCGCGCTTAACGGGATACAGCAGGAGAAGCTCTCAGACTGCACTTCCGCCTTAAGACTTCCGCTCTGCCCGATGGTACCCACTCCGTCCGGCAGAAAGATACGGGCATCATAAAGTTCCGGATTCACCTCGTTCTCCGCGATATAATCCACGGACACTTCCCGTCCGGAGGAGGAGCCAAGCGTAAGGTCGGCAGTGTCTCCCTGGTTTACATATTTTTTCTGGTCTTTTGTAAAAGATACCTGAAACTGCATAGGGCTTGTAAGGTCCGCATAGACCATCGCGGCTCCGTCTCCTATGCGTTCTCCGGGGCTTACCTGGATGCGGGTGATGATGCCTTCCGCCTCCGGATAGACCTGCCCTGCCGCGTCCTGGACCTTTTTATAGGCAGCAAGCTCTGTCTCCAGCACGGCCAGCTCCATACGGCTGATGGTAAGGCTGCTGTCGGCGTCCGCATCCAGAAGCGTGTCCTCCACCTTACGGTCCGCGTCCAACAGAGCGTCCGACCGGGTCTTCTGCGCTTCCTCCAAGGCTTTCCCGGCATCTTCCACAGCTTTTTTTAATGCCTCTTTTTCAGACTCCCACTCTGCTTTTTTTGCGTCCTCCGCGCTGAAATCCGGCTTTTCCACCTGATTTTCCATGTGCTTTTCATACGCGTCTTTGGCATCCTCGAACGCTTTCTTTGCCTCCTGTTCTGCCTTCCTGGCATCTTCCAGCGCCTGACTGTTCTCTTCTCCTGCCTGTGCAAGATCTTCTGCTTTTTTCTGCGCTTCCTCCCAGGCTTCTTTTGCCTGGTCCATGGCGTCTTTTAATTCTTTTTCTGTCTTTACCCAGGCATCATAAGCCGCCTGTTTTGCTTTTCTTGTTTTGGAGGACGTGGTTTTTACCGGATGATCCGTATGGTCGTCGTAGGCGTCCTCGGCATCTTCCAGCTCTTCTTGTGCCTGTGAAAGCGCCTGTGCCTGCCGCTCCTGGGTGCGGGTCTGATCTTCTTTCGCCCGGTCGCTTTCGGTCTTTTTCTTCCGGGCTTCCAGACTCTTATTTTTCTCCTGGTCTGAAAGCTGCAGGCGGCTCTTTTCTATCTCCAGTTCCTTTTCCTGTATCTTTTCTTTCAGGTCTTCCAAATCCACGTCAAAAAGAAGGGTTTCCGGCGTCACCTTATCGCCCACGTTGGTATAAACCGTGCGTACCCGAAGGCCCATCAGCGCCGTCACCGCGTACTCCCGCCCCGGATGGACAATGCCCTCTGCCTCCACCGTATGTTTTAAAGCCATCTTATGGGGCGTATCCACTGTTACCTGGGGGAGCTTCGATGCGTAGACCGCCCTGGATATCAGTGTACACAGGAACATAAAAAACATGAAAAAGCCGAAGGCCGCCAGTATTTTTTTCTGTTTTTTCCATATTTTCATACCGTCTTTACTCCTTCATCGCCGATGCTATAATCCCCTGTTCCAGATATTCCCGTCCGGACAGGAATACAAAAACCGCCGGTATCAGGGTGATTATGGAAGCTACAAAAGAATACCCCGCCTGCTCGATGGAGATTTCCGGCAGATACAAAGATAACGGCCACAACGTCTGGTCTTTTAAGAAAGCCAGAGGCTGTTCGATCAGGCTCCAGTATTCCAGAAATCCCAGGACCACCGCAGAGAGAATCCCGCCCGAAGCCAGCGGCAGGCCCAGATGCCGGAAGATAGTCCACTCCCCCGCGCCGTCTATCCTGGCCGCCTCAATCAGCCCTTTAGGAAGGCCGCAAAAGCCCCGATAGATCAAAAAGACCGGATAAGTAGAAAAGACTGCCGGCAGGATAACCGCCCCGTGTGTGTCCATCAGTCCCAGTCCGTCCAGCACCAGATAGTTGGAAAGCATCGTCACCTGGAAGGGCATCAGCATCAGCACAATATACAGGGTGAAAAGGATTTTCCTGAAACGAAACGGATAGACCGCAAACGCCCAGGCCGCCGGAACCGCGATCAGAAGCTGGCCTGCCAGGATACAGATTACTATTTTTACAGAGTTCCAGAATACCACAAAAAACTGCGGCGTCTGAAACAGGACTCTTATATAATGTTCAAAGGTCGGATACATGGGAATAAAATCCCATCGGATCAGCTCCTCCCTGTCCGCCATCAAAGGCATAAGGCTCTCTGTAAGCTCATACCTGCTCATGACGGAACCGCTTAAAAGAAACAGAACCGGTATGCAGAAAGCGGCGCCCAGAAGAAACAGCGCTGTCTTTGTGATCCCTTTTTGTATGTTTTTTCTCACCTTCTTTGTCTCCCTTCACCTATTCCTGACTCTGTCCGTCCTGGTCCCAGAGCTTCTGCAGCACAAGGATCGCCGCGAACAGCACCGCCCCCACACAGACAGCGGCTGCGGCCATCTTATCCAGCTCCAGGTTCACAAACCAGTTATTAAACAAATGCTGTAAAAGATACATACTTTCATGGGGATAAGAACCGGCCACCAGATACGCCTCCCTGAACACCTTAAAAGAGTTCAGAAAGGAAAGTACCGTGATCGTGTACAAAGATCCCTTAAGATTGGGAAATATCACACGCCAGAAGCACTGCCGCTCACTGGCTCCGTCCACTTTCGCCGCTTCCGTAAGGTCCGCGGACACAGAAAAGATACCTGCCAGCCACAGTACAATCGTATATCCTAAATTTTTCCACAGATAACTGAATACCAGCACCCAGAAAGCCGCCTTTGTCCCCATAAAATCAAAAAAACTGCCTTCCGGCAAAAGTCCCGCCGCCAAAAGCCCTCCGTTTAAAAATCCCTGGCGGGCAAAAAACATTTTCCATATCAAGACCACCGTCGCCGCCGGCATGGCCATGGGAAATAAAAACATGGATTTAATCATCTGCATTTTCTTAAGCCGGCTTAACTGCACCGCCAGAAAAAGCCCGATGCCGATCAGAAGGGGCAGGCATACGGCGGTGAATCTCACCGTATTTTTCACCGCCAGTATAAACGCCTGATTGGAAAAGACCGTCTGATAGTTGCGCACGCCCGACCATTCCTCCGTGACCGCGGTGAGAAAAGAGCGCCTGACTACATCCAGAAAAGGAACCAGCACAAAGATACAGACTCCCAGAAAACTGGGGAGTAAAAAGCCTGCCCATGCATACCGGCTTTCTCTGAACTTATTCTGCCAGATAGAGGGATGCCTTTTTGACTGTTTCTGCCGCCGCGTCTTCTGCACTTACCCCGTCCTCCAATACTTTGACTCCCGCTTCGTAGACCAGACCGCACAGATATTCGTCTGTCAGCGCCGGTTCTTTCAGTGCCTCCACATACGCCGTAAATTTTTGTCTCTGCGCCGCGTCGGGCCAGTACAGCGTAAATTCCTTCTCCGTCCCGTCGTCCATGGTAAGGATCATACTGCCGTTCTCCCCATTCTCTTCCATTGCGTCAAAATGCGCCTGGTACGCCGCCTTGTTCACCGGATATCCATCGTACACACGGCTCTGGACGTCCGCTCCGAACATGGTACGGACAAAATTTTCCGCGTCTTCTGTCCGGGGCGACCCGGCACTGATTCCCACCAGTGAGGAGGGAAGGAACAGATTCTTTTTCTGTCCGTTAAAGATCCTGTAATCCAGCGTCTCATCCTCGTTTACGGCAGACGTAACAGTATCAAGACAAAGCTGGATACCGTCCGCATACCCGCAGGCAATCCGCGCGTACTTTTGCGGAATGTACAATACGTTATTGCATGCTTCCATCCTTCTCGCGACCGGGTCCGTCCCATATTCTTCCATCTCTTCCGCCTCTTTTGCCAGCCGTTCCTGCTGGGCAGGGACAGCACCCGCAAGCTCCGCACGATAGATTCTGTCCACCAGTGTAAAAAATGTCTCCACCGCCCGGACGTCCATCTGTCCGGACCCGTCCGTCCACGCCGGGGCGGATACCATTCCGAAAAGCCGTAACATGGTTTCGGCGTCATAGATGCCCAGGATGCCGCCCGAAGGCTGTTCCTCTCTTAACCGCTCCACCGTATCCGCGATCTGTTCCAGATCGTCCATCCCGGAGATCACATCCTGACTGCCTGCCAGCAGCGGCACTTTGACGCACATGGGCATGGCATAGACCGCGCCGCCCTCATCCGTACAGCCTTCCACCACATTGGAGAACAGTTCGTCTTCTCCGCCGAGCCCTTTCAGAAGCGGAGCGATATCTTTTAACATCCCTTTCTCTTTATAGGTATCCATGGGGAGGCCGTCCAGAATCAACACGTCCGGCCCTTCCCCTGCAAGCACCTGGGTGTTCAGCCGTTTCAGCGCGTCTTCTTTCGTCATGCCGCTGTCATGTTCCAGCCCCACCTCATAGCGGACATAAATATCCGTATGTTCTCTTTTGTAAGCCGTTACTGCCTGCCGCGCGGCGGCGTTTTCTTCCAGACTGTAAATTCGTATTTCTTTATCCGGCATGGACGCCACCGTCTCGTCGAATGTATACCGCATCAGGCCTGTGGACGGCCCAAACTCCACCATAAACTCCTGTCCGGGAAGCGTTTTTACATGATAGATAGAAGAATAGGCGTCCCCAAAGGCGCTTAAGCCTCCGTCGATGACCTGCTCCATGGTGCTGCCGCCCAGCACATGCCTGTACATCCCCGCTTTACAGGCGATATAGATCACGCCCTCTTCCTCGCTGCCTGTCACCGCCAGCGGAAATCCTCCGCCCGTATAAGATACGGTCCCGTCAGGAAGCATCTGGCTGATAAAACCGTCCACTGTCTGATCCTGGGAAAGAAGCACCTCCTGTTCCAGGTCATACAGATACAGCCGGTCTGCGCCTGTCGCCATCAGGATTTCTCCTGAAAAACCCACATATCCTGCCGTCTGCTCCGCCTCAAACAGTTCTTTTAAGCTTTCTTTCTCTATGTCCACTTCATAGATTTTTCCCTGCATGTCGCCTGCGAAGAGCCTTCCGTCCTCTTTGAACACAAAGGACTGTATACAGCTTCCGTCCTCCTGGCTGAATCCAAAGTCCACGACTTTTATTTCGCCGTCCGGCATTCCGAATACACAGTAATTCCCTTCCCAGTCTTCTTCTACCGGTTCTTTTATGATGTCTCTTACGGCCTGTGACATCCCGCCCGAACAGGAAGCCGCCACGGTTTCGTCCGGTCCCATGACGGCTGCCAGACAGTAGACATTCTGAAGCAGAGGGAACCAGTCCGTCTCTTCTTTTTTCCATGTCCTTCCTTCGTCTTCGGAGCGATAAAGCCCCTCTCCAAAGCTGATCGCCGTCAGATCGCCGTCAGAAAGCCAGTTAAGCCCGCCGTTTCGGTTCATATCCTCCGGCAGTTCAAAGACTGACTCCATATATCTGCCCATACCCGCGGCCGTGCTTCCGGCCGCGGGGTCTTCCCCGTCCTGTTTTCCCTGTCCGCCGCACCCGGCTGCCAGAACGGTCAGCGCCAGCAAAAGCGCGCCGATTCTTTTCTTATTTCCTGTCATCCTGTCCTCCTGCATGCGCGGTTTTTATTCCGCCAGATAGATCGCGGATTTCTTTAAGATCTCCCTGACCGCCTCTTCCACACGGATACTTCCTTTTAAAACCCTCGCGCCCACTTCGCAGACTGTCGTCTCGATCCTCGTGTCGCCCATACACAGACCGGACGCGGACCCTGCCATCGCTTTGAGCTTTTCAAAATCCTGTTCCCCGACCCATTTTACTTCCAGGGAAAATTCCGAGCCGTCCTCGCTGGACAGACTGATGCTCATATTCTCCTCGTCCTTCCTGGGATTTTCTTTCAGTTTTTCAAAGGACGCCTGGTTGACCGGGAACCCTGTCGCCATATCGATGTCCTGCAATTCCCGTCCGAACAGGAAGCGGAAAAATTCTGTGGCAAGCTCGTTTTCTTTCGCGTCCGCGCAGATTCCGATCAGCCCCTGGGGAATAAATCCGTCTTTTACCTGTCCCTGCCAGACGCCGTAATCCAGGTTTTCATCCATATCCGCCAGGGTGGTAACCATCGTAAAATCCCCGTCCATCATGTATCCGACGCCGGCACTGAGTTTCTGTTCTTCCATACCGATGCCCAAAGCGCCTGAGGATACAGTAGAGAAATAGTCTCTTGCCCAACTCTGATCCTTGCTTCTTTCATACCACTCTGTCTTCTGGGTAACCGTTTTTCCGTCCACCCCCATGACTTCCGCGTTATAGATACGCTTCGCCTGCTCTAAAAATTCTGTCAGCTTTTCTTCCTCGATCGTCCCGGTCTTCGGGTCCGTCCAAGCAGCGGAACAGTTGATCGCAAGGGTGCGAAGCATCTCTTCTTCGGCCTCTTTTCCCAGAAGCATTCCTTCCGGATTTTCCTTTCTAAGGGCTTCCATGGCGTCTGCCAGTGTAGTAAGATCCGTAACATTGGCAACCGTGTCCTTGTCTCCCATGATCATCGGCAGACGGAACCGCACCGGCAGATACCACAGTTTCCCGTCCTCTTTGCATCCGTCCACAAGGTTGGGAAACGGTGTGTCTTCTCCCGTAAAAGTCCCCACAAGACTGTCAAGGTCTGTCAGCACTCCTTTCTCTATATAAGAATGCAGCGGAAGACCGTCCAGTACCAGAAGATCAGGTCCTGAACCGGACATGATCCTTGTATTCAGATTTTTGATGGCGTCCTCGGAAGTCATGCCTCCTGTTTCGCTTAATCCCTGTTCATACCTGATATATACTTCCGGGTGCTGCTTCTGAAACAGGCTTACCGCCTGACGGACCGCATAATTCTCCGTCAGCCCGTAAATATCTACCTGCTGATCAGGCACCGTGGGAATATCCGGATCATAGACGTACCGATACAGCTTACCGTCTGTATAAAGCACCAGAAATTCATTGTCCGGCAGCGCTTCCATTCCCAGAAGCAACAGCATCGGATCTCCCATGGAGCTTAATGTGCCGTCCACCACCTGCTCGATCGCCGTACCGCCGATCACATGCCGGTACAAGCCGCCGCTCCAGGCAAAATAAAGCACATCCTCCTGCTCTCCCTGCGCCGCCACCACATAATAAGCATCCGCATTACTTCCGATGTCGTTCCCTGTATGCTCCATAATAAAGTCCTGCAGGACCTTATCCGCATCCACCACCATCTCGTCTTCCTTGTCATAAAAGACAATGCCCCTGGAAGTAATATTGATGATATACTGGTCCGTAGCGCACGCGTAATCTGTCAGACCTTCCGTCTCAAACATCTGTTGAAAGCCGCCTTCCGTAAGATCCGCCTCACAGACCTTCCCATCCAGGGCATATCCGTACAGACGGCTGTCTTTGTCAAAATAAAACCGGTGTATATAGTTCTCCTCATCCGGATATGACAGCTCCTTTACATTCCCGTCCGGGTCCGCATACAGATATTTCGGATGAAACCCTTCTTCTTCTCCGTCTTCTGACGCTCCGCCGCCGTAAATGACCGCCGCAGCGCCGTTGGGTGCAATCGTCATATGCGCTATATAGGCTTCTCCAATCTCCTTTAACCAGGGCGTGTCCTTCCTGTTCCACGTCTCCCCCAGATCAGCGGAAGTATACATCCCCGCCGTCTGTTCAAGCAGAGCGATCTCTCCGTTATCAAGAAGCTTCATACAGATCCTGGGAGAGCTGCTTTGCGTCATATCCTCCGGCAGCGTCACTTCCTGCTCCAGATAACGCCCCATCGTCTTCTCTTTGTCTTCTTCCTCATCCGTGGCCGCAACAGCAGAAGCATCCTGCTGCCCCTTCTCTTCTGCAGACCCGCTGTCCTTACTGCCGCACCCCGGTAAAAGCGCTATACTTCCCGCCAGCAAAAGCGCTGTCCATCTTTTCATCCATTTTCCCATATCTTATATTCCTTCCCTGTCATTCACTGTCATTCTCTCCATACACCATTTCCGGAACCGTACCGCCGCCGTAAACTTCCCCTGAAACTGAGTCCGCGTTCTTCCTGCATCCGCACACTGCTACACTCAACACCGTAATTATGCCTGCCAATACCATCATTCTCTTTAATCTGCTCATTTTTAAAATCTCCTTTTTATCACCTGCATATTTTATCCACGCATTCTGTATCGCGCCAACGCCAGACACTGCTTTGCTCACTGCAAACCACTGTTTTTATTCCGCCAGATAAATTGCCACTCTTTTCGCAATCTCCTCCACCGCGTCTTCCGTTTCGGTGCTCCCGCTCAGCACTTTCGCCCCGACATTACATACTGCCTCCTCAATCCTCGCATCCCCTGCGCAGATGGCCGATGCGGACTGTGCCATTTCCTTCAGCCTCTCAAAATCCTCTGCAGAGCTCCACTTGATCTCCAGTGAAAACGGCTCATCGGTTTCACTGTCCGCCAGTACAAGCCCCACGCCTTCATTCCAGTCATCTTCCCTCGGATTCTCTTTCAGCTTCTCAAAAGACACTTCATTCATGGGATACCCCGTCGGCAGATCCAGATCCTGCAGTTCCCTTCCGTATAAGAACCTGAAGAACGTAAGCGCAAGTTCATTTTCCTCCGCACCCGCGCAGATTCCCACCATGCCTTTGGGTATAAAACCGTTCTTCACCTGCCCCTGCCACAGAGCGTAGGCAAAGTTCTCTTCCTGAGATTTAAGGGAAGTCACTATATTAAATTCGCCGTCCATCCGGGAAGTGACGCCTGCCCCCAGTTTCTGAGCTTTCCTTGCAACATCAACCGCGTTCGCGGACGCAAGCGCATAGTACATGCCCTCCGAAGTAAGATCCGAACTCCAATGTTCTTCATAGTTTTCTTTATAATCCCTAAGCTCTTCTTCGTCCATTCCTGCAATTTCCGCCTGATAGATCCGCCTGGCGCAGGTAAGAAAATCTCTCAGTTTCTCTTTGTCTATCTCTCCTGTCTCCTGGTCCGTCCAGGCGGCGGAACAGGCGATTTGCAGTGTGCGCAGCACTTCGTCCTCGGTCCGAAGCCCGATCAGGGCGCCTTCGGGACTGGCCGCGCGCAGTTCTTCCACCACGTCCGCAAGAGACGCAAGATCCGTCACTTTCTCAACGCTGTCTTTCTCTCCCACCAGAAGCGGCAGCCGGAACCGAACCGGCACATACCATAATTTCCCGTCCGTCCGGCACGCGTCCACCAGGTTCTTAAACAGTTTTGTCTCTCCTTCCATCTCGTGCATAATCCCGCTTAGGTCAGTCAGGACTCCTTTTTCCTCATAGGAAGCCGCCGGAAGGCCGTCCAGCACCAGAAGATCCGGACCGGAACCGGACATAATCCTTGTATTCAGATTTTTAATGGCATCTTCTCTGGTCACTCCGCTCCCGCCCGACAGGCCGATCTCATAGCGCACGCAGGTTTCCGGATGTTTTTTCTGGAACAGGCTGACCGCCTGGCGTACCGCATAGTCCTCTTTCAGACTGTAAATACTGATCTGTTCTTCAGGTACAGTAGGGATATCCGGGTCATAGACATACTTATACAGTCTGGCCTGGTCATACAGCACGGCAAATGCATTGTCCGGCAGCACGGCGAACCCCTGAAGAGACATCATAGGGTCTCCCAGAGAATTGATGCTTCCGTCCGCCACCTGTTCCATGGCAGAGCCTCCGATTACATGACGGTAGATCCCCCCTGCATAAGCCAGATAAATCACATCCGCCTGCTCGCCTTCCTCCATCACCATACAATGAGAATCCGTATCATTGCCTACGGCATTTCCCACCGCATCCTGGATAAAATCTGTCAGGACCTTGTCTTCCTGCGTGAGCATACCCGTTTCCAGGTCATAGACACACGCGCCTCTGCTGGCAATCACGATCATATACCTGTCTGTAAAACACACATAATCCGAAAGTCCTTCTGTCTCAAACAGTTCTTTGTGATTGCCGCCGGATAAATCCATCTCATATACTTTACAGTCCATGGCATAACCATAGAGACGTCCGTCTTTTCCAAACCAGAGCTGATGGAGCCAGTTCTCCTGATCGGAATATTCTATGGCCTGCGTGCTGCCGTCCGGGCCCGCATAGAGATAATCGGGGATATACGCATTATCTTCCGGGTCGGGATCATAGATCACCGCCGCCGCGCCGTCCGGCGACAGGGCGATGTGGGCGACATAATTTTCCCTGATCTCGTCGTACCAGGGCGTTTCTTTGGCGGTCCAGGTCTCCCCGTTGTCGGAAGAAATATAGTACCCCGCCACCTGTTCCATCAGCGCCAGTTCCCCGCTTTCCAACCGCTTTAAATAGGCTGTGGGATAGGTCCCCATCGTCGACACTTCCTCCGGCAGGGTGAGCTCCTGCTCCAGATAGCGCCCCATACTTACGTCCTGTCCGTCTGCCGCGGACGATACGGAACCATCAGAATCAGCCTTCTGCTGATCCGGCGTACTTTCCCTGCCGGAGCAGCCGCCGGTCAAAAGCATGATTCCTGTCAAAAGAACGGATATCCACAGCCGGGTTCTCTTTTTTATTTTATTCTGCATATCCATGCTCCTTATCAAACAAACTGATCCATCTGGACTTTAACCGCATGAAAGGTCTGGCCGTCTTCCTCATAATCTCCCCATACGCTCACAAGTACGTCCGTTTTCAGCTCCTCCGCGGAAGCATCCAGATCCTCATATCTGGCGCCGCCATCATAGATCTTCCTTATGTAAAACACAGTTTCTTCATCATAGGCGACCGTTGCATGATTAAAATCCGAATCATCCCCGTCCGGCGCGGCAGTGACCATAACCGAAGCGCCATCCTCACTCTCTTCCGTTATCACCTCTGCCACTGTAAACTGCATCTGCCCTGTTTCCAAAATATGTCCGACCAGATCCGCTTCTTCCTCTTCCTGCGGCGTCAAAGAAGCATTTTCCTCAGGGGCGGAAGTTCCTCCCTGGCTTACGTCTTCCCCTGGATTCTCCTCCGGTTCTTCCACGCCCTGCCCATACACATCCTGCGTGACATTTGAAGGCTCTGATGCATCCCTGCAGCCATATAAAGTCAGGCTCATCATGCTCAGGACTCCTGCTATTGTCAATAATTTTTTCCATTGTCTTTTCATTGTCTGTCTCCTTTACTTAAGTTTTAACTGTATGGCAGTATCATAACAGATGAACCTCTAAGTTTTCTCTAAATCATATAAAAATTTTCCGCCTGTCGGATTACAGCCGCCCAGGCAGAAAAGTCAAGACCGGCGATTTTCGCTGTCAGTACGAAAATCGCCGGTCCGAATTGAAACAAACGCAGCACAGCATTACAAAACAGGCACTGTAAGAAGAATACGCGCACACAAATTGACGATAAAATAATACAGGAGATTAAACACCATATAAGTTTCCGGTTCTCTTCTGGTATAGTTTAATATATTCCGGATTCGCTGTTCGGTATGGGATTCTCCAAAACACAGCCCTGCAAGTCCGCTTCTGTCCGCCGAAAGCTGTAAAAGAACATCCGCATAAAGCTTTTTCTCGGCCCCCGCGCATTGCTTCATCACGGATTCGTCGCAGTACATCTCCATGTCCTCATACATTTTACTCATTCCATACCACACCAGCGGATTCCACCAGTGCAGAATAAGCGTCGCCGTCCCCAGGGCGCGCACCCACAGATCGCCATGCCGGATATGCATCTCTTCATGCCGGATCACATACCATCTCTGCCTTCCTTCCAGCCCATAGGGCAGATAGATCTTCGGCCTTATCAGCCCCGTCACAAAAGCGGACGATATCCTATCACAGCGCCAGATGTTTTTCACTTCCCTTACCGCCGGTTTTGTGTACTTTCGCATCCTTATATATTGTGCCAGAAATATACCCGCCGTTACACATGCACCCAAAAGGTACAAATACTTACATACCCGGGGCGCGGTAAAGGAAAGCCTGGGCTGTATGCTGAAAGCGCTTTCAATAAACAGCGGAACCCAAAGCCTGAAAAATACCACAAACCACAGGCCGAAACTGTATTCCTTCGGATATTTTCTAAGCGGCTTCCTTACAATAACTGCCAGCACAATCGGCAGCACCGCATAAATACTCATTTTCCACAAATTCTCTGTCATCTTTTCACCCCTGCGCTTCGTCGATCAGTTGTTTCAGTTTCTTTACTTCTTCTTTTGTCAGCTTTCTGTCCTTTAGAAATGCGGCAAAGAACGCGGGAATATTTCCCTGACAGGTCCTCTCAAGCAGTTCCTCTCCCGCCTGACGGTCCGCCTCTTCCTTTTTCACCAACGCCTCCACAATGGTATTCTCACTTTTTACAATTCCCTTTTCCGCCAGCTTTTTAATCACGGTATAGGTGGTTGATTTCTTCCACCCCAGCCTCTCACTGCACAGTCTGACCAGTTCAGGGCTTTTTACCGGTTCATGCTCCCAGAGAATCTGTAAAAACCGGTATTCGCTCTCAAATATCTTCTCCATCGCCCATCTGCCTCCTTCTTCAGTCTATTCCAATAGACTAATATCAGTCTATCACAATAGACCCGTTATGTCAATCACCAGATTCATACATAACAAAAAAAGGAAACAGCCTCCCTTACCGTTACAGAGACCGTTTCCCTTGTTTTTTTGCATATTCATATAATTCGCGCATCTTCTGGTTCCATTCTCCCAGCATCGTTTCGTCCATGGCGAAGATCACTTCTTTACACTGGCTGATCAGTTCTTTCGCCCGCTCCATGGCTGTTTCACCGATGCTGCCAAAAGGCCCCACGCTGACTACTTCCGCCGCCAGCGCTTTCGCAGACGGGTAATCCAGATCATTTTCCCAGAGGATGCCCGCGGCGAAAGCCCTGCCTTCTCTTTGCAGCCTGCGAAAGACGGCCGTGCCGCATCCGTTCCCCGACAGCACGAACACCTCCGGCGCTCCTTTCACCGGTTCCAGCTCCAGATTCCCTGTAAGCTCGTCATAGGACCCGGTCGTCAGATGATACAGCTCCGGCATATATCCGCTGGTAAAGATCTCTTCCGGCGTGCCGAAACGATCGATCTTATCCCCCTTCACGCAGGCAATCTTATCTGAGATCCGCCCCGCCAGATCCAGCTCGTGCAAAGACATAATGACGGACAGATGTTTCGTCCGGGACATATCCTGAAGAATGGAGAGAAATTCCAGTTTATACCGCATGTCCAGAAAAGAGGTAGGCTCGTCCAGCACGATGATATCCGGTTCCTGGCAGATGGCGCGGGCCAGCATGACCCTTTGCTTCTGCCCGTCGCTGGTATGACTGAAGTCCCTGTCTGCAAGTTCCTTTATATGGACAAGCTCCATGGCTTCTTTTACAATCTTTGTATCTTCCTTTGACAGGATTCCGAATTTCCCAGTATAAGGATAACGCCCTGTCGCCACCACATCCTCACAGGTCATAAGCTCCGGCCGCACCCGCTCGGTCAGCACCACGGACATCTTCCTGGACAGCTCGTGTCCGGTCATGGCGTCCGTCTCTTTCCCGTCCAGGTATACAACGCCGCTTATGGGCGCAAGCTGGCGGATGATGCTCTTTAAGATCGTTGTCTTCCCCGCGCCGTTGGGCCCGATCAGGGTAAGGATCTCCCCTTTTTTCAGCGAAAGTTCTATATTTTTAATCAGAGGCGTCCCGTGGTAGCCCACGCAGAGCCCTTGCGTATAAAAATAATATTGTTCCATGATTTTAACTTGCTTTCTCTTTTTTCCGTCGTATCATGACAACGATAACCACCGGGGCGCCGAACACCGCCGTCATGGTGCTGATGCTAAGCTCCGTAGGCGCGAACAGAATCCTCGCCAGCAGATCGCACAGCAGGCAAAAGGCCGCGCCCCCCAAAAAGCAGCCCGGAATCATAAGGATGGGCCGTGTGGTCTTAAACAGGCTTTTTACCAGATGGGGCACCGCGATCCCCACAAAAGATACCGGCCCTGCAAAAGCTGTTACACAGGCCGACAGCACACTGGATAAGATCACCAGAAGCGCCCGGAACAACTGCACGTTAAGCCCCATATTCCTGGCATAGGATTCCCCCATCTGATACGCGCTGATAGGCTTGGACATAAGAAACACACAGAAAGACGCGGCAAAAATCACTACTGTCATGATCCATACATTTTCCCAGCTTATGCCTGAGAAACTTCCTTTGGACCAGTTATGCAGGTTTACAATATTGGCGTCGTCCGCAAAGGTCACAATAAAATCCGTGATGGCAGAGCAGATATATCCGATCATAACGCCGCTGACAATCAGCATGGACATCTGATCCATCACCCGGGACATTAAAAGCACAAATCCCATGGAAATCATGGCCCCCGCAAAAGCTGCCAGAATCATGGTCATGGAGCTGACCTGCACTGCCTTTCCCAAAGCCGCCACCATCACCAGCGCCACCGTCAGTTTCGCCCCGGAAGAGATCCCCAGAATAAACGGACCTGCGATGGGATTGTGGAAGAAGGTCTGTAACAGATACCCCGACAGGGCAAGGCCGCCTCCTAAAATGGCAGCCGCCAGCGCCCTGGGAAGCCGTATCTGCATCACGATATCCGCGGATACCTGATCCGCCCTGCTGCCGCTTACGATCTTTATGACTTCCGACAGCGGAATGCCCACGCTTCCCGCGCATACGTTTATCCCCAGAAATACCAGCAAAAGTGCCGCCAACACCAAAAACGCGATCCAATATCTGTTCCCTTTCATGTTTCATCCAGCCTGTACAGATAAGTAAGGCCTTCCTCCTGATCTGACAGCATCCCATGGATATCCGCGATAATCGTACCCAGCTCCATGGATGACTGATAAATATTTTTGGTTGTACAGAAGACATTTCCCTCCTGCACGGCTTTAAAATTTTTAAGCAGCACGCTTTTTCCCAGAAGTTCCTCCACCGAGTTTAATTCTCCCTCGATGGTACTGTTATATATGATATAATCCGCATCCCTGGCGGCGGCATAAAACTCCTCCATCTGCATGGTCATGGTCGAGGAAGCCGTATCTTCTTCCTCCCCCAGGTCTTTAAAGATATAGTCTCCGCCTGCCAGACGAATCATTTTGGCCAGATAGTCGGAAGATTTGCGGACATTGACTTCCCCGTTGGTTGTAATATAGAAAAATGCCACAGTCCTGCCTGTATTCTCGCCCCCCTGCACGGAGTTAAAAGCGTCCGCCTGCGCCTGAAAAGCGGCTTCGGCGGCTTCCTCTCTCCCGGCGAGCAGTCCGTACAGCTTCACCCACTCCGTACGGCCCAGCGGCTCCGCTTCATAGCTGGAGTAGTCCACCAGCACCGGAATCCCAAATTTATTTAACTGTTCCTTCACTTCCGGCGTATGATAGATCATGGTATTTTCAATAGCAAGGCCGCAGTTCTCCGCCACGATTTTCTCATAGTCCGGCGCGGAATAGTTCCCTGCATAGAGTATATCCCCCTCCTCCATGGTCTCTCTGGCTTCGTCGATATACCAGGACTCCGGTTTTAAAGCAGAAAAACGAATCGTATCCAGCGCGTCCATGGATACGAACATATCCATCACGGCAGAGGCCACCAGATAAATATTTTCCATCGGCTGTTTTAAAGGAACCACATCTTCTGCCAGGTCCTGCGGCGCTTCTTTTCCCTCAGGCACAACCAAAAAACGGCTGCCGTCCGATATTGTGATCAGAGCATAGCCGTCCTCATAATAATCCACTGAAAATTCCCTGGCGTAAACAGTCTCCATGCTGTGGCTGTAAGTAAGCATGGCACTGACATCCGTATCCTTTAAAGATACGGATGTCTCCTGGGCCCGGCCGCAGGATGCCATGATAAGGACGGTCAGTATACTGCAAAAAATCATTGTCAGTCTTTTTTTCATTTTATGAATACCTTCTTCTTTTGGAGACAAACGAGACTGCCATACATACCGCGACGATCGCAATCACCATATAGACCACTCTCTTGGCCGCCTCCCGGGGCGTCTGGTTTTTGGATGTGATCGTATCCGTCAAAAAGCGAAGCGAATAATCAATCTCATGGGGGGTGCTCATGGCTGTTGTATCCGCAATGACCGGCATTTCTTCATTAAATATAAGAATGGGAATCTCAAACGTGGAATATCCTTCCTCGTTGATGGGAAGGTATTTCTCCCCTCCGACAATCATATAGTCATAGTTGGAACTGCTCCACTCGATTCTGGCATAGGCCAGCCCGTCCGTTACGATCAGCCCCGCAGGAGAAGATATGGTCGTCCTTCCGGTGCCGCCTACAACTTCCACTCCGATGGCGTACTCGCCGTCTTCCATCTCGATGAACGCCGGTTCTGCCTGATCCTGTCCGCCGTCTGCTTCCGGTGTCTCCTGTTCTTTGTCATTCTCGGCCTTTATCGCTTCAATCCGCTTTCTTTTGGCTTCCCTGCGAAGGGCTTCATAATCCGGAAGTTCTGTAAGCACGGCCTCCGATGGAAGACTCTCTGCCTGAAATAAAATCTGCCTGTCATACCACTTTTCTTTATTCCGGCTGAAAGCCGCACATGCAATGGGCAGGTCCAGCGCTTCTACCGGAACCGTATAAGTATATTTTCCCTCTGCGTCTGTCACATAATCAATATAAGAGGAACCGTCGCCTGCGGCGGCTTCTGCCGCCGTGCCCATGAACAGTTTCAGATAACCTTCCCCGCTTAAAGTCAGGACGGCTTCCATCCTGCCTTCGCGCACCGTAAGCTCTGCCGCTGTCACATGGAACATGGAAGAACTGGATTCCACCTCCACCTGGTAGACGCCGTCCGCCACCTCTGTGCCGTAGATTGGCAGCATACCTTCTACACCCACTTCCTGCACGCTGGTCTTTTCTTCGTCAGAAGCTACCTGATCATAAGAAATCTCATCTTCTGCTGCCTGGCAGGTCAGCAGGCATCCGGGGAAAATTCCCGTCATCACCGCAAAAGTCAGTAAACAAGACAATAATTTTTTCATAGTATCCTTTTCCTGTCGTAGTTTGACGTAAAAGCCGCCCGGAGGACAAAACCCCGGGACGGCTTACGCAATCCTTTTATCTTCCGAACTTTCAGTCCGTCCTATCAGTTCAGCTTGTCAGCAGACGCCTGCTCCATATGCTCCACATAGATCTTCTGGATGTCTTCCAGTTCGCCCAGACCCCTGAGCAGGCATTCCACCTCATAGCCCTCCGCCTCAAGAGCCGTCTTCCAGGAATCTTCCTCGTCTCCTGCCATATCGTTGTTGGCATGGTCGCCTGCCACCACCATCAACGGTTCCAGGACGACTTTTTTATAGGTACCGTTCTCTTTCAGGGCTGCCACAACGGTATCCAGGCTCGGCTCCGCTTCCACGGTTCCGATATAATAATTTTCAAAACCGTCTGCAGTCAGCTTGTCCTGCATGGCTGCATATACCTGGTTGGACTCCGCTTCTGTCCCGTGTCCCATAAATACAATGGCTGTCTCGCCGTCATCATACTCTTTGGTTGCGTCTGTGATGGCCTTGATTACGCCTTCAAAGTCTTCGTCGCTGGTCAGAAGGGGATCGCCTACGGATATGCTGGCAAAATCTTCTTTGTATTCTTTCAGCTCTCCGATCAGGTCCATATACTCCAGACCATCCATCAGGTGGGTAGGCTGTACGATCAGATTCTGAACACCGTCCGCCACCGCACGGTCCAGCGCCTCCGTCACATTGTCAATCTCCAGGCCGTCGCGTTCTTTTAACTTGTCAATAATAATCTGCGCCGTAAAAGCCCGTCTCACTTCATATTCCGGATGCGCGTCCGCAATGGCCTGTTCCACCGCACCGATGGTAATGTCGCGGCTGTCATTGTAACTGGTGCCGAAACTTACTACCAGGACGGCCGTATCCGAAACCTGTGCCGTATCCTCTGTACCGTCTTCTGCGGGTGCAGGTTCTTCCTCCGGCTGCGTCTGTTCTTCCGCAGGTGCTTCCGTGTCTGCCTGAGGCTCCGAAGACGCAGGCGCATCGCCGCCCCCGCATCCCGTGAGGCAAAGTGCCATTGCCGTCAAAGCGGCTGCCAATGCTGCTGTTTTTCTTTTCATGTTTTGTTTCCTCCTTTTTTCCTTTGGACGGCGCCTGCCGTCCATACTAAAAACACCCTCTTAATCAGAGGGCGTCAGGGTAAGAGGACGTAATGATGTCTTACAATATGCATCTATCTACGACCAATTACTCGTGGCCCAGGGTATGATCCCTGTGTAACCTGCAGGCAGGCCTCCTGGCTTATAGATCCTGACATAAGGCCGCCTTCCCAATCTCTCAGTGGCATACTGGCCTTATACTCCCTATATACAGTGACGAGTTCGCACAGGCTTTTCACCTGTTTTCCTTTTCACCAAATACGGAACGATATGTCCCGTCTTCGGCACCTGCATTCTGCTGTCCTTATCGGACTGCACCTATACTATAGCACACCCTTTCCTAAAATGCAATCCATACATATGCGGTCAAAAAATAATCTTATTGAAATTTTTTCTCTGATCGGTATAATAAATGTCATATATCAATCACAAAGGAGAACGAATATGGCAGGAATTTTATACGGAACCGGTGTCGGACCCGGAGATCCGGAACTTATGACTTTAAAGGCAGTGCGCCTGATCCGGGAAAACGAAGTGATCGCGCTGCCCGGACCTGACGCGAAGGAAACCGTCGCCTATCAGATCGCCGTACAGGCCGTGCCCGAACTGGCGGAAAAGACGCTGCTCTCCGTCGTCATGCCCATGACGCTTGACAAACAGCAGATGGCCAAAGACCACGACAAAGCGGCCGATACCATCGAGGCCTGTCTGAAAGAGGGAAAAAATGTGGTCTTCCTTACCCTGGGAGATCCCACCATCTATTCCACCTACCTCTATGTGCAGAAGATTCTGGAAGCCCGGGGATATGAGACAAGACTTGTAAGCGGCATCACTTCTTTCTGCGCCGCCGCCGCCCGGGCCAACACCTCTCTGGTGGAATGGAATGAACAGCTCCATATCCTTCCCGCGGTTCACCGTCTGGATCAGAAGCTTGACCAGCCCGGCAATTATGTGCTGATGAAATCAGGAAAAAAGATGAACCAGGTAAAGGAAATACTGGCAGAAAGCAAAAAAGACGTCGTTATGGTAGAAAACTGCGGCATGAAAGACGAACACATCTACCGAAGCGTGGAAGAAATCCCCGATACCGCAGGTTATTACTCCCTGATCATCGCGAAGGAGCCCCGCGGACAGGCATGATCGAAATCAGGAATCTTACCAAGACTTTTGAAAATTTTACCGCAGTGGATTCTCTGAACCTGCGGATCGAAACAGGCGAATTTTTCGGACTTTTAGGACCCAACGGAGCCGGAAAGACCACAACCATCGGTATGTTGTCCACCCTTCTTCTTCCGTCTTCGGGAGAGATCCTGATCGACGGGGAACCTCTCACACGAAAGCGTAAGGACATCAAAAGAAAAGTCAGCGTCATCACCCAGGAGTATTCCATGCGCCAGGATATGGACATGGATGAGATCATGGAATATCAGGGCCGCCTTTATTTTATGCCTGTAAAACAAATCCGCGCCCGCACAGAAGAGCTGTTTGCTTTTGCAGGATTGAAAGAACACCGAAGAAAGACCATCCGCAAACTTTCCGGCGGCATGAAGCGCAAGCTCATGGTCTGCCGGGCGCTTCTGACCGACCCGCAGATTCTTCTTCTGGACGAACCGACCGCCGGGATGGACGCCATTTCCCGCCGGCAGATGTGGAATCTGCTGCGGCAGTTAAACGAACAGGGACTTACCATCCTTTTAACCACCCACTATATCGAGGAGGCGCAGTCCTTATGCGGCCGTGTGGCGCTTATGAACAGCGGAAAGCTGGAAGAAGTGGACACCCCCGCCCGTCTGATTGAGCGCCTGGGCGCCTATGCCGTGGACGAGATGCATCCTGACGGGATTCACAGCTTTTATTTTCATGAGCGGGTACAGGCCATCGACTATCTGTCCGGCCTTCAGGGGCAATGTACCCTGCGCGACACCACGTTAGAAGACGTCTTCGTGGAACAGGTGGGAAAACATCTGTCCTGACAGGACAAGCAGGGAGTTTTATTATGGGAATTATAACGATTTTATGGGAAAAATGGAGAGAATTTATCAGGGACTTTTCCCGGATTACACTGGCCGCCATGACTGCGCCTCTTATGTATTTAATCGTCTTTGGATGGGGGATACGCACAACCATGAACGGACAGCCGTATCTGTATTTCCTGATCCCGGGCGTGGTATCCTTAACGACCATGAACGGCAGTTTCAATGCCATCGCACAGAACTTAAACGTCCAGCGCCTCTACGAGAAAGCTTTCGACCAGGTCATCATCTCACCGACGCCGCTGTGGCAGTTTATTGCAGGACAGATTATCGCAGGCGGACTGCGGGGACTGTACGCCGCAGGCATCATCCTGCTTTTAGTGCTGCCCATCGGAACCGGGCTTGTCTTTAACGGTCTGTCGGTTCTGATCCTTTTCTTAAACGGAGCCGTATTTTCCGCCATGGGGATCGTCGTATCCTTCCTGGCCAAAAATCATGCGGACGTGCCCCGTTTTTCCAATTATTTTATCATGCCCATGTCTTATCTGTGCAACACATTTTTCTCCACAGACAATATACCCCACGGCGTCCGCGAAGTGATCGCGGCGCTTCCGCTGTCCCAGACCAGCCGTATGATCCGCAGCATCTCCGCAGGAGAAGCCACGAACCTGATCGGAATCCCCATTCTGCTGGCCTATCTGACGGTGCTTACGGCCATCGGCCTGTATTTTGTCTACAAAAAGAAAAATCTGTAAAACCGTTAAAAAGGCTGCCTGGACTTGTCACATGCCAGACAGCCTTTATAGGCTTTTTATTTGATTGTATAACCGCCGTCAATGAGCAGATTGTGACCGGTAATCATAGCCGCTCCTTTACTGCAAAGGAACCCTATGACTGCCGAAATCTCTTCCGGCTCCGCGAACCGTTCGCCGGGTATCTCTTTCTTAAACGCGTCTCCCACCGGACCGTCCCACGCCTTGTGGCCCAAAGCAGTAAGGACAACGGTAGGCGCCACCGCATTCACGCGTATTCCGTATTTGCCCCATTCCATCGCCATTACTTTTGTCATGGCGATGATGCCGCCTTTTGCCGCGCAGTACGCCACATGCTTGTCAAGGGCGATCACGCCTGCCTGGGACGCAATGTTGACAATACTGCCGCTTACTTTATGATCAATCATATATTTTCCCACAGCCTGCGCCATGAAAAAGCTGGCTGAAAGATTAATGTCAATCGTGCGGTTCCAGTCCTTCTCGTCAATCAGTTCGGCACTCTCAAGGGCCACGATACCCGCACAGTTTACAAGGATATCCACCTGTCCGAAAGCCTTTACAGCCTCGTCAATCACAGACGCCCTGTAATCCGCGTCACATACGTTTCCTGCTACGCCGATGGCTTTTTCGCCGCCCATCTCTTTTGCGATATCGTTGACGCCCGGGTTCATATCAGCCAGTACCACGTTGACGCCCTGCTTCAGGAAATATTCCGCAGTCATATTGCCGATACCGGCCGCGCCGCCTGTGATAATTGCCGTTTTTCCCGTAAGACCATAATCCAGCGACATGATCTCTTCTTTAGAAAAATTTGGTAACATTGTTCATGCCCTCCCGGCTTATTTATTCTTAATATCTGTTTTCAAATTCGGTTACATTCTCTTTTGTGATCATCTGGAACGGAATCCAGATCTCTTTTTCCACTTCTTCACCGTTCAGCACTTTTACGGCTGCGTCGATGGCGCCTGAAATCTGTCCTTCCGCATCCTGGAAGTCAGATGCGATCATTCTGTCCTCTTTTACTGCCGCTACCGCGTCGGTAATACCGTCGATACCGATACAGGGGATATCATATCCGCCGTCCTCGATCGCCTGGCGTGCGCCGAGAGCCATCTCATCATTCTCTGCCACTACAGCTTCGATGGAATCGCCATGGGTCGTCAGCCATGTCTCCATAAGCGTCATAGCTTCTGAACGTGACCAGTTCGCCGTATCATAAGCAAGGATCTCAATGTTGGGATTATTCGCCAGAACATTGTTGATGCCTTCCCAGCGCTGAAGCTGTGCGGACTGTCCCATCGGTCCTTCAAGAACTACAATTTTAAAATCGTCTCTCTCCATATAATCAATCATAAACTGCATGATCTCTTCGCCTGCACCCACGTCCTGTGAGCCCACATAGGAGGTAAGTTTGTCCGTATTTACCATCGTGTTTACACCAAATACAGGAATACCGGCTTCTTCTGCCGCTTCCACGCAGGCAACGCATGCGTCTGCGTCCTGAGGATTCAGGATGATGGCGTCCACTCCGTCCGTAATCATCGTCTCAACCTGTCTTAACTGAGTACTCGCGTCATTGTTTCCGTCATAAGATGTATAATTAATGCCGTTTTCCTGACAGTATTTCTTCGCATAATTATCCATCCTCATACAGAACTCTGTCTGCAATGTGTAGTAGGTAGCGCCGATCGTATACCCTCCCTGATTTCCGCCGGCTGCGTTTTCTTCGCCGGCTGCGGCATCGCTGCTTTCGACGGCTTCACTGTTCCCGCTGCTTTCTGCCGGTGCCGGCTCTTCGCTGCTGCTGCCTCCGCCTCCGCATGCTGTCATTGACAATGCCATCACAGTTACCAAACCTGCCGCTACAATTTTTTCCCACTTTTTCATTTTTTGTCTCCTTTTCTACTTTTTATTTATTTACTACAGACCGACTTTATCAGTCTGAGCTTAAGCTGTCTAACATAACGGCCAGGATCACTACGAAACCTTTGACCATCATCTGATAGTATGCCCCGACTCCCAGCATATCCAGTCCGTTTGTCAGACAGATCATAAGCATGATACCTACAATCGTTCCCCAGAGCCTTCCTTTTCCTCCCGCAAGGCTCGTTCCGCCGATGACTACCATGGCTATGGCGTCCGTCTCATATCCTTCGCCTGTATTTGTAACGCCGGAAGTAACACGAGCCGACGTAATCACTCCTGCAAGAGCCGAAAGCACACCCGACAGGACATATACGGACGCGATAATTCTCTTCGTATTGATACCGGAAACCCGCGCCGCATTGGCATTGCCGCCTACGGCAAACACATATCTTCCATATCTGGTCTTATAAAGCAGCAGAAAACAGACTGCCAGGATAACCGCGAAAATAATGATCGGGATGGGAAGTACGCCGCCGACCATACCGCCGCCGATAAATTTGAAAGACTCCGTAAGCTTGGGAATGGGTTTTGCGTCCGTCAAAAGATAGGTCAGCGATTTTGCAATACTCATGGAGCCAAGCGTCCCTACAAAAGCAGGCACTTTTAAATATGCCACACAGACCCCGTTGAATATGCCGATCACAAGTCCCATCGCCACTCCCACAAGCACAGCCACAATCGCAGGCTGCCCCATGCTTTCCTGAGCAAAATAAGCAGAATACATACCTGCGCAGCCCATGACTGCACCCACAGAAAGGTCAATGCCGCCGGTCAGACAGACAAACGTCATACCCACTGCCAGCAAACCGTTGATTGATGCAAGCCTGAACATATTCCGCAGATTGATAAAACTGACAAATCTTGGTTTGATAAGAGAAATGATGATCACCATAAGCACCAGCGCTATCAGTGAGCCGTATCTGGCAATAAAATTCTTGCGCCGCTGCGCCTTCATTGCCGCGCTTTCCTCCCCTGTTATCTCTTTCTTCATCCTTTTCACCTCACTCATTTCTTACATATACCGCATCGCCATTGTCATAATGGAATCCTGGCTGAATTCCTCCTGCCTGAGTTCCCCGCTGATCCGGTGATTGCTTAAGACAAGAATCCTGTCCGACATTCCCATAGCTTCCGGCATCTCTGAAGAGATCATGATGATCGCTTTTCCCTTTGCCACAAATTCATTCATCAGTTTATAGATCTCCGCTTTTGCTCCCACGTCAATGCCCCTTGTGGGTTCATCAAAAATAATGATATCCGGTTCTTTTAACATCCATTTGGCCAGCACGACTTTTTGTTGGTTGCCGCCGGAGAGATTTTTGACCGCCAGTTTTGGACTGGCCATCTTAACCTTTAATTCCGAAAGAATCTGCTCCGTTCTGCTCTTTTCTTCCGCAGATTTGATGAACACTTTATTACTGAGTTCTTTCATGGAAGGCAGCGTCGTATTGTGGGCAATACTCATGGGAAGCACCAGTCCTTCGCCCTTTCTGTCCTCCGTAACATAAGCGATTCCGTGGCTGATCGCATCTGTGGGTTTGTTCAGCGAAACTTTTTCGCCTTTTATGTATATTTCGCCGCTTTCCGCCTTCGTAAGCCCGAACAAAGACTGCATGGTTTCCGTCCGTCCGGCTCCTACCAGCCCTACCAGCCCCAGTATCTCCCCTTTGCGCAGCGTAAAGCTGATATCTTCAAACTGGCCCTTTTTTGTGAGGCCTTTAAGCTCCAGAATCGGTTCTCCGATCTGGGGTTCTCTCCTGGGATACTGTTCCGTAAGCTCCCGCCCTACCATGGCTTTTACCACCATATCGTTGGTGGCTTCCTGGGTATTCCAGGTCGCAATACTCTCTCCGTCCCGAAGAATGGTAATCTTATCTGTGATTGTATATACCTCATCCATTTTATGGGAGATATATACGATCCCCGTCCCCCGTTCTTTCAGATTACGGATAATCTCATAAAGATTGGCAACTTCCCTGTCAGTAATAGATGAGGTCGGCTCGTCCATAATCAGAATTCTGGCATTCTGGGACACCGCTTTTGCGATCTCCACCAGCTGTTGATCCGCCACTCTGAGCCTTCCCATCTTTGTTCGCGGGTCCAGGGTAATATGTAATGTCTCCAAAAGCTCCTCTGTCTGCTTATACATCCGGCGGTAATCTATCAGCCCGTATTTCACGGGCTCCCTGCCAAGGAATATATTTTCTGCCACTGACATTTCAACAATGGATGATAACTCCTGATGGATCATCGCAATCCCCATCTTCTGCGCCACAGCCGGAGACTCAATCTCAACCTCCTGTCCGTCGATGGCGATCGTACCGCCGTCACGCCTGTGAATACCGATCAGTATGTTCATCAGGGTTGATTTGCCGGCGCCGTTTTCTCCCATCAGCGCATGGACGGAACCTGCCTCCAGGGTAAAGTTCACTGCATGAAGGACTTCATTCCCATAAAAGCTCTTTTGTATTCCTTTCATCTCCAATAACACGCCCATCTTCTTCACCTCCCACTTGTTTTGTCATAATTACATATTAACATGATAATTTTCTGACAAAAAGGGGGGTATCTTCCCCTGAATGGGGGGATTTTTACGATTTTTATATTTTTACAACAAAAAAACACCCTTTGCCCGTTATTTTTTCCTGCATTTCACAGATTTTAACAGAACCAATGGTGTTTTTGTTTATTTTTTATCATTCTCTTTCTGTTCTTTTGTGCTTTTTACACGATCGCTCTCACTGTCATTCAGCACGATCTTTTCAAATTCTTCTTTGCCAAAGATCATCCTGCTCTGGTTTTTCCCAAACAGCAGAATCCGGTCTGCGATGGCAGCCCCGTCCCGCATATCCAGTGTAATGATCACAACCGCAATTCCCGCCGCCAGATATTTCTGTAAAAACGAATTGGTCAACTGTCGTGTCTTAACATCCACATTCCGATAAGGAAACATACAGAAAATAATCCGGGGATTTTGCAGCATGATTTTGTTATAAACCAGTTCATATTTTTCCCTGAGAGGCAGGTCTTTTACTCTGCCGCTGATGTCCCTTCCGGCAATTTCTCTGACGATGCTTTTGCGCTTGTTCCTGCTCCACCATAAGCTCCCGATCCTGTGGTCCAGATGCAGGCAGAGATTATCCTCATAGGACATCTGCGAAAACAGCATGGTTTCCGCCGGATTTTCCAGGATGATGGCTATATCTCTTTTGGCGTTTTTCTTCTTCCTGCCTTCCCACCAGATCCGCCCTTTCTGCGGCTTCTCTCCGGAGAGCAGCGTCAGAAAATCATTCCAGTCCAGGTCGTTGTAATTATGGATCAGCAGGCACTCACCTTTTTCAACGTCGAAAGACATGTTCTGTATACTGTTATGCCATACATTCTCGCAGCGGAATATCTTCTGTCCTTCCTCCCTTATGCCGGACTCGTTTTCTTTCAGCAGCTGGTAGGGGAAGAAGTAATGGTCTTCCAGATTTTCCCTGATCCTGTCATGCTCCAGGATCTTTATAATCCTTCCCCGCGACATCAAAGAAGCCCTGTCGCACAACTGAGCCAGCTCTTCTGTCCGCGTGCTGATATAAACAAAAGAAAGCCCTCTGTCTGCATAATAACGCACTACCCGTTCCAGTTTCTCCATCTCTTCTGGATGGAGGGACGACCCCACATCCCTTAGGATGACCACATCTGCTTTCCCCACGGCTGCTTTTATGATCTCAATCATATATTTTTCCAGGACAGTCAGCTCTTTTACCTTTTTCTTGATGCTGATATCCATACCCACTTCTCCAAACAATCTTTTTAACTGTTTTTGTATCAGCGCGTCATCAATGAAAAAGCCTTTATATCCTTCTCTTATAAGGAAAACATTATCCGCCGCCGGAAGTCCCTGTATCAGGTTTTCGTCCTTCAGAATCGAATATACATTATTTTTGGTCCTTGGACGCACCGCGTAAGTATTCACCAGCCGCTCGCGTATATAAATACGTCCGTACAGAAGCTGCCGGTTATTGCACATGCAGTCAATAAATTCATCCAGCCCATAGGAATCCAGCGGCACAAGCCCCATGACCTCTCCTTCAAAAAGCTGAAAATTAAAATTATTCAGAGTCTCTCTTCCCTGGCTGATACAGGTCACCCGCTCCATCCGCAATACTTCCCGTCTCACCTCTTACTCCTTTACACGTTTCAGTTGTCTTTCGCTGGTAATTAACGGCAGTGAAATCACTGTATCCGTCCCCACATTCGGCGTGCTGTAAACCGTCATGCCGTATTCTTCGCCAAACAGCAGATGAATCCGGTTATTCACATTCATGATTGCGATTCCGCCTTTATCCTTTGACAACTGGATACTTTCAAATACCGGCTGATTTAACTGATGGTTCAGTCTTTCCAGAACTTCCGGCTGCATTCCTACCCCGTCGTCGCTGATCTCAATCAGCAGCCTTTTTTCCGTACATTTTAAAACAATACGGATTGTACCGTTTCCTAATTTCCGTTCAATGCCATGAATGATACTGTTTTCTACCACCGGCTGTATCGTCAGTTTAGGAACAAGGCATCTTAAAAGAATCTCGTCTTCCTCATCATATTCAATCTCCAGATTCACCCTGTCTTCAAATCTGTATTTCTGTATCCGAAAATACACCTTTGCATTCTCAAGTTCTTCTTCTAACGCCACCATATTTTCCACCTTACTGATGGTATAACGAAAAAAGGTAGCCAACGCTTCCGTCATCTCCGCAACCGTATCATTCCCCTTGAGCATTGCCTCGCTCCGGATACTGTCCAGCGTATTATACAGAAAATGCGGATTAATCTGGTTCTGCAAAGCCAGATACTGCGCCTGCCTTTTATTGGCTTTCAAAAGCTGGTCTGATTCTGTCAGGCGAATCAGAATCTTCGTAAGCGCCTCCATCCCCGGCGACAGCATACAGCTTTCTTCCTTGAGGCCTGTACTGGTGTATCCCATTAAGAACAGGTTCAGGTTCTTATCCGCTCTCTGATAGGGCCTGTATACGGCAAAAAAGAAAACACAGAGAAAGGCTGCAAACATGACAGTGGTCACACCCGCAGTCACCATAAATTCTCCCGTTCTGACCACAAGAATCCAACTGCTGACAATGTCAAACAGCCAGAAGAGAAAAATCCCCATATAAAACACCTGCAGCCTGTAGCTTAGATAACGCCATTTCTTCTCCATCGCGTCCCTTCCTATCCATACAGTTTTCTGTATTCGCCGGGCTTAATCCCTGTATATTTTTTGAACAGTGCCGTAAAGTGTTTCAGATCCGAATACCCCACCTGTTTGCAGATGTCCTTGATATTTTTATTACTTCCTTTCAGGAGTTCCTTCGCTTTCTCCATCCTCAGTTGAATGAGATATTCCGAGAATCCGATCCCCATCTCCCTTTTCATCAGGCCGCTGAAATACGCCGGACTAAAACCTGCAATCCCGGCGATCTCTTCCAGGCTTATCCCTTCCATATAGTGCGTCTGCATATACTGCTTTGCAATCCGGATCGGGCGCTTTCCTTCCTCTTTTTGTATCTGTAAGTTCCTTCGGATGATCCTGTTTAAACATTCTTTTAAAACAGCAAACAGCTCATTCAGATCATAGCACAGCTCACACCTTCTGGAAAAACCTTTGATCTCTTCGTTCTCATTTCCGCCTTTTGTCATCGCATGGATTCCCAGAGCGACAACAATGTTGTTATAATCCCTCCCCAGTATATCTTTTTCATCGTTTAAGACAGCTTTCAGTCTTTCCACGGCCTCCCCGACCATATGCTCGTCACACAGATCAATGGCCTTATCAAATTCATGGTTAAATCTGGCGATCACAAACGACCAGTCCTGCCCTTCACCCGGGCTTTCCGGAAATTCAAGAAGTTTTTCACATCCTTCCAGGATTGCTTCTTTCAGGCTTTCCTGTGCGCTTTCCAGAGAATCCCACAGATTCGCAGGAGACTTTACTTTCTTTCCCAAAGCTGCGGAAAATGTCATCTTCCACATTTCAAACTTTTTGGCAGACAACTGATTGATAATGACACGGACCGCTTTCCTGAATTCTTTTTCCTTTTCTTCCGTGTAATTACACAGCACATAACATCGGTTCTCCTCCATACAAATCTCGTAATCGCTGCATAGTTCCGACAGCTCCTGATGAATCGCTGCCTCATATCTGTCCTGCGTCTTTCGCAATGCCTTTTTATCATATTTTTCCGCGCTGCAAAGAATACTCAGCACAAGAAACTGGAAATAACCGGGCTGAAAATGGTAATGATACTGCCGGTTCACACTTTCTATTTCTGTATTCAGCCCCAAAGAAACCGACATGGAAAGATCGAGAATCAGGTCCTGCCTCTTTTTCATATTCTCATCTTTCATGTACTCATAAAGTTTCTCTCCCTCTGCAATCCGTTTTTTCTCTTTTTCGATACTGTTTTTCGCATGCCGCAGCGCTTCCTCAAGCTCTGCTTTCTTGATCGGTTTCAGTAAATATCCGCTGACTCCCTGGGCGATTGCCGCTTTGGCATAGGAAAAATCCGCGTGTCCGCTGACAATGATGACTTCCATGGGCAGCTTCATCTCCCGGCCTTTTTCTATCACTTCGATCCCGTCGCATCCCGGCATCCTGATATCCACAATCAGGATATCAGGCTTTTTTTCCCCTAATGCCTGAATCGTATCCGGTCCATTATGCGCAAATCCGATGATCTCCATTCCAAGGCTGTCCCAATCGCAGAGCATTTCGATCAGCCTGCACAGTTTCTTTTCGTCATCTGCCACTAAAACCTTGATCATCTCTTATTCCACCTCTTTACTCTACAAAAACAGTACATGAAACAATTCTCATGTGTCTTTTATCTCCTGAAGCTGCTTTTTGAGTTCTACCATCTGGTCCCGCAGCATGGCCGCCGCTTCAAAGTTCAGATCTGCGGCCGCTTTCTTCATCTTCTTCTGCACTTCCCCGATCAGCTTTTCCAGTTCCTGCGCACTCATGGATTCCGGATCTTTCTCCATACGCAGCTCCTCCTGGGCCACTTCTTTGGATATCCGAATCAAATCCCGGACCGCTTTACGAATGGTCTGAGGCGTAATCCCGTGTTCCTCATTATAAGCTTTTTGTATCTCCCGTCTTCTGTTGGTCTCCTCAATCGCCAGACGCATGGAATCGGTCATATTGTCCGCGTACATGATGACATGCCCTTCACTGTTGCGTGCTGCCCGCCCGATGGTCTGAATCAGCGAAGTCTCCGAGCGGAGGAAACCTTCCTTATCCGCATCCAGGATCGCCACCAGTGTAATCTCCGGAATATCCAGTCCCTCCCTTAGCAGGTTGATGCCGACCAGCACGTCAAATACGTCCAGGCGCATATCCCGGATGATCTCCGTACGTTCCAGCGTGTCCACATCCGAGTGCAGATACCTGACCCGAATCCCCAGCTCCCGCATATAGTCTGTCAGATCTTCTGCCATCCGCTTGGTTAATGTGGTAATCAGCACTTTATTGTGCTTCTCCACTTCTTTATTAATCTCTCCGATCAGGTCGTCAATCTGCCCCTCCACCGGGCGCACGGATACTTCCGGGTCCAAAAGCCCTGTGGGCCTTATGATCTGTTCCGTCCGAAGAAGTTCATGTTCTTCTTCATACTCTCCGGGCGTCGCAGACACAAACAAAAGCTGGTTGATCTTGCTCTCAAATTCTTCAAAACTTAAGGGACGGTTATCCTTGGCCGAGGGAAGCCGAAAGCCATAGTCCACCAGTGTACTTTTCCGGCTCTGGTCGCCAAAATACATTCCCCGGATCTGGGGAACGGTTTTATGAGACTCATCAATCATAATCAGGAAATCATCATCAAAATAATCAATCAGCGTATGGGGCGGGGTCCCCGGCGCAAGGCCTGACAGATGCCTGGAATAGTTCTCGATGCCGGAGCAGAATCCGGTCTCCTTCAACATCTCCACATCAAAATTCGTCCTCTCGGAAATACGCTGAGCTTCCAGAAGTTTGTCTTCCCCTTTAAAATAACGAACCCGTTCTTCCAGTTCCTCCTCAATTGCTTTTGCAGCCTCCCGAATCCGCTCTGCCGGAACCACATAATGGGAGGCCGGAAATATGGCCACATGATCCCGCACACACTTGATTTCTCCAGATAATACGTCTATTTCCGAGATACGTTCTATCTCGTCCCCAAAAAATTCTACCCGGATTGCCATGTCCGAAGAATTCGCCGGAAAAATCTCCACCACATCTCCCCGCACACGGAAAGTTCCTCTCTTAAAATCCATTTCATTCCGGTCATACTGAATGTCCACCAGCTGCCGCAATACTTCATCCCGCTCCTTTTGCATTCCCGGCCGCAGTGATACCATCATCTTCTCAAAATTCTCCGGCTCGCCCAGCCCGTAAATACAGGACACAGAAGCTACGATCACCACATCCCGGCGTTCGATCAGAGATGCCGTAGCGGATAAACGAAGTTTATCAATCTCATCATTGACAGACGAATCTTTGGCGATATAAGTATCGCTGGAGGGCACATAGGCTTCGGGCTGGTAGTAGTC
>DKVI01000116.1:34633-34768 GCA_002491115.1 Lachnospiraceae bacterium UBA7182
GTAGTCGTAGTAGGAGACAAAATATTCTACTGCGTTCTCCGGGAAAAATTCTTTGAACTCGCCGTACAATTGGGCAGCCAGGGTCTTATTGTGCGCTATTACCAAAGTGGGCTTATTTAACGCCGCGATCACATT
>DKVI01000026.1 GCA_002491115.1 Lachnospiraceae bacterium UBA7182
ATGCTGAAAAATGCGCCGGTCATTATTCTGGATGAAGCCACGGCAAGTATCGATCCGGAGAATGAGCATCTGATTCAGGAAGCCATATCCGAACTGACCCATGGGAAGACAATCATCACGATTGCCCACAGGCTGGCAACGATTGAGAATGCGGATCAGATTTTGGTGGTAGATGAGGGGAAAATTGTCCAGAAAGGCACACATGAGGAACTGATCCGACAGGAAGGAAAATATCTTGATTTTGTAAAAGTCAGGGAGCTGGCGGAGGGGTGGCAGATAAAGTGACTTACGGAAAATACGGGAACTTTTGTGTTTTGGATTTTTATTATAAAGCCAGAAAAGAAGATTTCAGGATCGGCGCGGCCATCGTATACTGGATCGGAGCCAATTCGGTTGTTTTCTTGTACGGAAATACGTGAGCAAAAGGAAGCAGACGTTACCAATCCTGTAATTGAGAGAATTTCTCAACAGGGAAAAAATTGATGGAAAGTAGATTCTTCATATATTATAATGTGAGCTACATAAGGAGGGCTGCTGCATGAAAAAACACAAATTTTGGGCGTGGGCTGCGGTGACCTGTATGGTTATGGCATTCTACACCGGCTACAAACACAAATAACGAAGGAGGAACTACTTACTATGATGGACATGTTTTGTAAATGGGATGCGAAAAAGACCGGGCTCTTTGCTGCCGGAGTATTGTTCGGAACAGCAGGGATCAAATTGTTATCCAGTAAAGATGCGAAAAAAATATATGTTTCCTGTACTGCCGCCGTGCTCAGAATGAAGGAGTGCGTCATGAAGACGGTCGGCATTGTTCAGGAGAATGCAGAGGACATCTATGCGGAGGCTCTGGAAGTGAATGAGAAGAGGGCGGCAGGGGAAACAGAATTTGAAGATGAGAGCAAAGTCGAGGATGATTTCCGTGAAGCAGCGGCCACAGAATCATGAAATTCCGGATCTTACATGAGATAAAAGGGCGGATGCGAATCCGCATTTCCTGTGGCCGGATGTCATGTCGGGATGCGGACATTCTCCAGTACGGCCTGCTCTGCCTGCCCTGTGTTACCAGTGCAAAGGTCTACGAGAGGAGCCGGGATGCGGTCATCTGTTATACAGGAGAAAGAGGAAATGTTCTGAAGGTTCTTCAAAGATTTTCTGGCGAAAAGATATCTGTGCCGGATCATGTGTGGCAGAATTCCGGGCGAAAAGTAAACCGTTATTACCAGGATAAGATTGTCTGGAAGACGACGCTCCGCCTGGCAGGTAAGCTGTTCATGCCCGTGCCGGTCAGGTGTATGGCCGTCTGCTGCCGGTCGTCCAGATTTATTTGGAAAGGCGTCCGCGCTCTGTGCCGGGGAAGGCTTGAAGTTTCTGTTCTGGACGGAACAGCCATCGCTGTATCTCTTCTGCGCCGGGATATGAAGACCGCGGGTTCGGTCATGTTTCTTCTTGGAATCGGGGAACTTTTGGAGGAGTGGACCCATAAGAAATCGGTGGATGACCTGGCAAGGAGTATGTCCTTAAATATCGGCAGGGTGTGGGTACTTGCGGACGGCAGGGAAGTTCTGGTGGATACAAAGCAGGTCAGAGAGGGAGACCTTGTGGTGCTCCGCATGGGAAATGTGATTCCATTTGACGGTGTAGTCGTGGAGGGAACCGGGGCAGTGAACCAGTCATCCATGACCGGGGAGGCATTGCCGGTGGCAAAGGAGACGGGTGGATATGTATACGCAGGAACTGTGCTGGAGGAAGGACAGCTAACCATTTCCGTCAAAGAGACTTCCGGTTCCAATAAGTATGAGAAAATTGTCCGCATGATTGAAGAGTCGGAAAAGCTGAAATCAAAGGCGGAGGGAAAAGCAGCCAGACTGGCTGACCGGTTGGTGCCCTATACGCTTTTTGGTACGGCATTGGTGTATCTTCTCACCAGGAATGTGCAAAAAGCGCTGTCCGTCCTTATGGTGGATTTTTCCTGCGCTTTGAAGCTGGCCATGCCGGTATCTGTCCTGTCGGCTATACGGGAAGCGGGAAATCATCATATCACCATAAAAGGCGGGACATTTTTAGAGAAAGTTTCCGAGGCGGATACCATTATCTTTGATAAAACAGGGACCTTGACCAGGGCAAGGCCGACGGTTGCAAAAATCGTGCCTTTTACGGAGGAAAGTCCTGATGAGCTGCTGCGTATCGCGGCGTGTCTGGAAGAACATTTTCCTCATTCCATGGCCAGGGCGGTGGTGCATGCAGCCAGTGAAAAAGGGCTTACGCATGAAGAGACCCATTCCAGGGTGGAATACATTGTAGCGCATGGGATAGCCTCTATGATCGACGGACGGAAGGTAGTCATCGGAAGTTATCATTTTGTATTTGAGGATGAAGGATGCATCATACCCAAAGGGCTTGAAAACCGATTTGACGGTCTGCCGGAGGAATATTCTCATCTGTATCTGGCAATCGAAAAGCAGCTGGCGGCGGTGATCTGTGTGGAAGATCCTCTGAGGGAAGAAGCCGCGGCAGTGGTAGAGTCATTAAGAAAGGCCGGCTTTGGAAAAATTGTGATGATGACCGGGGACAGTGAGCGGATCGCCGGTTCCATTGCCTCAAAGGTAGGTGTGGACGAGTATTACTCGGAGGTGCTTCCGGAAGAAAAGGCAGACTTTGTGAAGAAAGAGCGGGAAGCAGGCAGAAAAGTGATCATGGTGGGAGATGGGATCAATGACTCTCCCGCCCTCTCTGCGGCAGATGTGGGCATCGCCATCAGCGACGGGGCACAGATCGCCAGGGAGATCGCGGACATTACCATCGAGGCAGACGATCTGTCGGAGCTTGTGACCCTCAGATTGATCAGTCACGGGCTTCTTGAAAGGATACGGAAAAACTATATCCGGATTGTGGGAATCAATTCCGGCCTGATCCTTCTGGGGATCACCGGCAGGATACAGCCAACCGCATCCGCTATGGCTCATAATGTTTCTACTCTGATGATCGGACTGGGCAGCATGAAAAATCTGGTGGACGAAAGGTAAATAAAGGAACACAAATGGCAGGAGATGATTTCCTGCCATTTGTATTTCCGCTAATGTGGATAGATGAAGGGGTTTTGGCTTGATGCATCATTCGGAAGCTGCAAAACAACGGAATCGAAAAGGCATTTACAGCTATCCGCACCTCAGACTGTTCAGATTGGTTTCGTTCGTGTCATTATATGCAATAATTTGTTGGATTGCTATAGCTTGCAAAAAACAGTAAATGGACGTATCATGGATATGGCAGATCTTTCCATAGATCCGGCTGGTGAATGGGAAGAGAGGCCAAACTTTGGTCGGTGGGGTTCTCTTCTCTTTTTGTGTGTTCTGCTGGGTACGGTTACAGATACCATCATACAGGATATTCCATTATAAGCAAGAAAAAAGCGTGCTGTTTTTTGCTGCACGCTGTAAGAGTTACTGCTTTCATGTGGAGATTTTAATTTGCGGCGACTGTGCAGTCGTCACTCTTTTTAAAATGCCGTCTAACATACCGGCAACCGGGAATAAATATTGATATTGATTTCTGTTATCACCTATTGACAAAAGCAGGATATAAGAGATATACTTGAAATTGAGTTAGCGGCTACTAACACAAAAGGTGGCCGCTTTCATTAAAAATATAGATTAGCATACACTAACTTGCGCTTGCTAAGAAGATGGAGGGACTTTCATGGTAAGGATTACAGTGGGCATAGAGGGCATGGCTTGCGGTATGTGTGAAGCGCATATCAACGAGGCGGTGAGAAATGCGTTCCGGGTAAAAAAGGTGACAAGTTCGCATGCAAAGAAGCAGACAGTCATCTTTGCAGAACAGGATATTCCGGAGCAGGAGCTGAAAAGCGTGATTACGAAAGCAGGCTACGATGTGATATCCGTAAACAGCGAGCCTTACAAGAAAAAGGGACTGTTTGCTGCATTCAGGGGGTAATGCCATGTAAAAGCAATGCTACCGATGCTTCCGGTGTTTACAGCGGGAGGCGAGATAAGCGGTTTTTTGATGACATGGATTTGACAGGGTACAGGATGCGGTAAAAATAGAAAAGAGGGCGAAGGGAAATGGACAGACATGAAGCAATTAAGAACGCTTATAAAGACCTTGGGGGCGAAGCGACCTTCTACGATGGGATGATCACCTGCTCCACACTGCCCGGAAAGGCAGTCTGCAAACTGATATGGAGTATGGATCAAAGGAAGAACACCCGCTATCTGGAGCTGGCCCTGTCAGGCATTCCACAAGGTTTTAGCGGCAGAATGCTGGAGGTGCCCGTAGGGACAGGCGTGCTGACCATGCCGGTGTATGAAGCGCTGCCGGATGCAGACATCAGCTGCCTGGATTACTCCCCGGACATGATGGAGCGGGCAAAGCGGCAGGCAGGGAAACGGGGACTTAAGAACATCCGTTTTATACAGGGGGACGTGGGGGAGCTGCCCTTCTCTGACGGCAGTTTTGAACTTGTGCTGTCCCTGAACGGCTTCCATGCCTTTCCGGATAAGGAGGCGGCTTACCGTGAGGTTTTCCGTGTCCTGAAGCCGGGCGGGATATTCTGCGGATGCTTTTATGTAAAGGGTGAAAATAAGCGTACCGACTGGTTCATTGAAAAAATATATACACCCAAAGGGTACTTTACGCCGCCCTATGAAACGGCGCACGGTTTGGAAAAACGGCTGAAAACCATGTACCGGAAAGCAGAAGTGAAGACCGTGGAAGGCATGGCGGCTTTCCGATGCAGGAAAGGCGGCAGCGATGGAAAATAAAAAGTCTTTTTCCGGGAGATCCCATCTCTTAGGGAAGTCCCATCTCCCTTTGTATGGTGTGGGGCCGGTTTATGTTTATGTGATCATAGCCATTACGGTTGCGGCGGTAATTCTGGGGCATATTGATTATCTAAAAAGCGGTATCATCGAAATGTTAAGAATTTCATCGGCTGTTATTGGCGTGCTGCTGATTATTTTCGGCATGTCCCTTTGGTACGGTGCGGTATTTCGGGCAAAGGTCGGCAAGGGAATAACAGATAACAGGCTTGTCACAACAGGTGTATACGCTATTTGCCGTAACCCGATCTATTCGGCGTTTATGCTTTCCTGCTCAGGCGTATTGTTGATTTCGGGAAATGTGTTTTTCTACCCGTTGTTCTTTTTCTATTGGATTTTCATGACCGTGTTAATGAAATATACGGAAGAGAAGTGGCTGAAAAATCTGTATGGCAGAGAGTATGAGGAATACTGCAGTAGGGTGAACCGCTGTATTCCATGAAGAAGGAGCATACGGAGAGGATGATTATTGTTCAGCTTATATTATACTGTTTTCTTTTTACCTACATGGTCAGACTGGCGGTAAGAGGCGGAGCGATTAACGGATTATATTTTTACCCAAAGCCGGTACAGGAGAGGGCAATCGAAATTGGATTGACAGCGCAGGATACCATGAACAGAAAAAGAAAGCGTTTTATGGTTCTGTTCTACATTGTGATGTTGGCTGCACTTTTACTGATTGTTGGCTTTTGGAACAAGGTTATGGATTTTAAGACGGCTTACCTGCAGTCGCTGCTCTTTTTGGAAGTAATGAACTGGTATGACGGGATTGCGATTGACAAGCTCTGGGTAGGACACAGTAAATTCTGGGTGCTGCCCGGAACAGAGGATATTCCATTTGTCCAGACGTGGAGACAGGTGCTGAAAAAGCGTTGTGTACTCACATTGATATGGGTAGCAGGAGCGGCAGTTACAGCGGGGTTAGCTGTTTTAATTTTTTAAGATGGCGGTGGAAGGGATATCTGTGCAATCATGATGTTTTCAGAAAGGAAAAATGGAAGGCATGAAAGATAATAAAGGCTTCTGGGACAGATGGGCCGGGCGTTATGACAGGTTAATGTCGGGAGATAAGGATATCTATGCACGGATTCTGAACCGGATGAAAAAGAAACTGAACAGAAATATGGTTGTGTTGGAACTCGCCTGCGGCACGGGAATTTTGTCGGTACAGCTTGCAGGAAATGTAAAAATGCTGGAGGCAACAGATTTTTCGGAAGAGATGATAAAGCAGGCGAAGAGGAAATGCCATTCTTCCAGGCTGCATTTTTCCGTGCAGGACGCAACGGCACTTCCTTACGCGCCGGAAACCTTTGACGCGGTGGTTATTTCAAACGCCTTACATATCATGCCGTCGCCTGAAAAGGCGCTGGCGGAGATCAGGCGGGTGTTAAAACCGGAGGGGATTTTGATCGCGCCGACATTTACAGCGGCAGGAAGCGTGTTCGGACGGATAAAGATACGGTTCATGGAGCTTTCAGGGTTTCGGGTATTCCATAAATGGAAGCCGCAGGAATATCTGGACTTTTTGAAAGAGAACGGTTTTACCATAACCGGCAGTAAGGTCTATGGCGGCGTATTGGCGCTGACCTATGCGGAGGCAAAAGTGGAAGGAGGACGGATTTGAAGCAGAAGAAATCGGTAGAAGACTACCTGAAAATAATCTATATGCTTTCTAAAGAGAAGGAAGTGCATGGTGTTGACATTGCAGGGGAACTGAAGGTTTCCCGTCCTACGGTTTCCGTAGCGTTAAAGGCACTGGCAGAAGAAGGATATATTTTTGTGGATGAGACTTATGAAGTCCACCTGACGGAAAGAGGGCGTCGGATTGCCGAGGAGACCTACGAGCGGCATAACACGTTCCGGCAGCTTTTGACGGAGCTTGGAGTGGACGAGAAAACAGCGGCGGCAGACGCCTGCCAGATGGAACATGCTGTCAGTCGGGAAAGCTATGAGGCACTGAAAATGCTGGCTACAGAAAAGAATGGAGGAAACCTGAGATGGAAACATGGCAAGCTGTGATCTGTGTGGTTGTGGTTGTTATTTTGGTGTTGGCGTTTTGCTCCGGCGTAAAAGCTCTCTGTCGGAAAATACTGAAACGGGGGGATTAGAATGAATATTACAATGAATCAAAATGCAGATTACGGGAATTGGGTTCCCCAAAAGGTGCTTCGGGCAGGCATTTCTGAGATCCATTACATTGGGAGTGTTGAGAAAAGAACGGATTTTGTGCCGAAGTATGCCCATATGCCATGGATGATCAGTTGTGTCGGGATTCTTTATGGAATAAAGTAGGGGAAGCGTAAAGGAGGGAGATACCATGTCAAGGAAAGCATCTGATTTTCAGAAAAAGGTCATGTCACTGGGCTACCGGGGAAAGGAAATTTTCAAGCCGCTAAATACCGGATGGATCGACGACCATGTGGCATGTGTACGGGAATGGGTTGCCAATATTTTTTTCTATATCAAGAACGGTACAACCATTATGATTGACGCCGGATACAACTATGACCGGCTTGCGGAAAAAATGAAATGGCTGGACATCGAGCCGCCCATGATCGAGCATATCCTCATCACCCATCAGGATACGGATCATGTGGGCGCGGTGGAGAGGGATTCCGACGGGCTGTTTAGCAGGGCCACCCTGTACCTGAGCGCCGTTGAAAACCGTTATCTGACGGGCCAGGTGCGGCGGAAGGTGATCTTCGGGGCGTATAAGCTGCCGATGGTCAAAACGGACAACCGCAGAGTGCTTCTGACAGACGGGGAGGTCTTTCAAATCGGCGATATTAAAATAGAAGCATTTCTTGTGCCGGGGCATACATGGGGACATATGGTCTATCTGGTGGATGACGCATATCTTTTTACAGGCGATACCATCTGGTTCGGGGCTGACGGAGGGTACAGCTTCATCAACTCCCTGGCGGAAGATAACGAACTGGCGAGACGCTCCCTTGCGGCGCTTGAAAGAAAGCTGCGCGGCAGAGGAATTTCTCCGAAGGTCATCACCGGGCATACCGGATGGTCGGATGATCTGGATTTTGTATTTGCCCATAAGGATCAGGTCTGCAACAGCATGAAGAAGCAGAAGCCTCATGATCCGGCGGCACCATACGATGGCTATGACGAGAGGGACGATACGGAGGAAAAAGCGCGGGAGAAAAGGCTCGTAAGCGCAAACGGCAGACGCGGGCGTAAGGTACTGGTATTCGGCGCAGGCGTGATTGGATCCTATCTTGCTCATGTGCTGTGCGAGGCGGGGAACCAGGTGACGGTACTTGCCCGCAGGGAGCGTGCGGAGTCGCTGAACCGGAACGGCCTTGTGATTCGCCATCATCTTCAGGGGAAAGTGACGAGGGACAGGGTGGAAGCCGTCACATCCGTGGAAAGGAGAAGTTTTGATGTGGCGTTTGTCGTTATGCCGTTCCATAAGCTGAAAGCGGCACTGACGGAAGTCTGCGGGCTACAGTCAAAGCTGCTTGTACTGGTAGGGAACGATATCACTCCGTCAGAAATAAAGAGACATATTACAGAGAATGCTCCCGGTATCCGGAAGATCCTGTTTGGCTTTCAGGCTACCGCAGGGAAAAAGGAGGAGAACCGTTATATCTGTGAACGGCTTGGCGGCGGCATGGATATCGGGCAGCTTCATGGCAGAACGGATCTGAAATTACAAAAATGGGTGCAGCGGATGTTTGACGGTACGGATTACAGGCTGAAATGGCAGGATGATATGGAAAGCTACCTGATCTGTCATTTAGCAGCGATCCTCCCTATTGCATACCTGACCTATATCTGTAATGGGGATTTGAGAAGATCTAGTGGCGAACAGAGGAAGATGATGCTTCTGGCATCTCATGAAGCCTATGAATTTTTGAAAAGCAAGGGCTTCACGATCTATCCTGCAAATGATGATAAATACTTTGAAAAAGGCATCCGCGGCGGGGTGATGAGCCTTTTGTATTTTGTGATGGCAAAGACGAAAATCGGGGATATGGCTGCATGCGAGCACTGCAGAAATTCCGTGTCGGAGATGGAACAGCTCGATCTGTACTATGAAAAACTGATGCTTGGGTATCCTGTGGAGAAATTGAAAGTGTGGAAGAAACTCCGCTCGCAGATGCCATCCTGGGAGGAACTGCATAAAAAATACGGGAACTGACGAAAAAGAATGGAAGGAAAATAAACGATGGAAAAGATACAGATGCAGGGAGTACCGGAGACAATGCTGCAGACTTTGTATGCCCGAGCTGCCTATTCAAAGAAGCGCAAAGCAAAATTTTGTGACGATAAGGCAGTGGAAATCGTATCCTACATGGATTACGATTTCTCACTGGCAGAAAAAGACGCCATGATGTCAAAGGGCGTCATAGCGAGGACCATACTCCTTGACCGCATGGTGGGGGATTTTATCAGGGAGAATCCGAAAGGTACGGTGATCAACATTGCCTGCGGATTGGACACAAGGGTGTACCGTCTGAAAACGCCGCCCTCTGTCCGCTGGTACAATCTCGATCTGCCGGAAACCATAGAAGTGCGCCGTCGGTTCCTTAAAAAAAACGGACGGATTTCCATGATTGCAAAATCGGCAATGGATGAAAGCTGGGTGGCAGAGATTGAGGAGCGGCCGTGCAATACGCTCGTTATTCTGGAAGGACTTGTCATGTATCTTTCCCAGGAAGATGTGAAGCAGATTCTTTCTATTATCAGTGCCCGGTTCAGACAGGTGGAGATCATCATGGAAACCATGAACCCATGGGTTATAAAAAACATGAAGGAAAAATCCATTGAAGCGACAAAGGCAAGGTTTACCTGGGGCATACGGTCGGGAAAGGAACTGGAGGCCATTTCGCCGGAATATACATGGGTTCGTGATGTGAGCCTTGTGGAAGGGATGAAGGTTATCATGCCTGTATACCATTTGTTTGGGGGGATACCTGCGGTGAAAAATATTTCCAATAAACTGGTGGTATTGAGAAAGGAGTAAACTGATGGGCATGATATTTTCAATTTTAGGACTGACGGGAGGCATTCTCTGTGCTATAGGCGACATCCTGTTCGATTTGAAAGGCAAAGGAAACATAAAGCTTGGCACGTCGGGCAATATTGACAGCAGTTGGGAACATATGGCGTATTGGCGGTTTGGAGCGTCCATTTTGACAGCTTTTGCAGGTGACGTGCTGCTGGGTTTCGGATTCCTGTCGCTTGTAAACCAGATACGGCCGGCAAATGCGGTACTGGCTGTGGTACTGGGCGTTTGCGGATATGTGAGCGTTGTGGCGGGATTCTTTGTACATAGTGTTCTCTGCATACAGCCAATCATATATAAAGGAATTATGGAAGAAGGCCGCTTTGAGCTGGCAGATGCGGTTCTTGAAAAATATTACAAGGCGGTCATACCAACCTTTGCCATCGGCTGGCTGCTTATATTTGCAACAACAGTTTGTGTGATCATCGCAATTTTGACAGGCTCTCTTGCCGTTCCCAAATGGTTGTGCTGCTGAATCCCCTTGTATTTTTACTTGTAGGTATGGGGCTTCGGAAATGGAAGCCGGATGTATTTTATGATCTTCCGGGGATTATTCTGCCAAGCCTTGGCATGGGAATGTTTGGTCTGATCGGGATTTGGGGGTTGCTATGAAATATTTTGAGTATGGGAAAGAAAACAAGGAACTTGTCGTGATGCTCCATGGCGGCGGCGTATCGTACCAGGGTGCGGAACCGACGGTGAAAACGGTAGGCAGGAGGTATCATGTAGTCCTTACCGCCTATGATGGCTTTAATCCTTCGGAGCCGGAAACAGAGTTTTTGTCCGTACAAGAGGAAGCTAAACGGCTGGGAGATTACATTGTAGAAAACTATGGCGGTCATATCGACATCCTATACGGCATTTCGTATGGCGGCAGGGTTCTGATGGAAGTCCTAGCAGACAAACGCCTGACCATTACCACCACCATTGCGGACGGGATCAGCCTGAAGGATTATCCCAACATCAAAAGCAAAGTGGGAAAGGATATCTATTGTTCCTTTTTTACGGGATTCTTCTACATTATGATGGCAGATCCGGGACCTGTACGCACACGGTTTCTGTGTAAGGTTACGGGTAAGAATCCAGAAGAGGCAGAGCGGTTGCTGTATCGTCGCGCCACATGGAAAAACTGGAAAAATCAGGACTATTGCCTGATTGGAAAGAAGACAGACTACAGCGTGTTTGGTAGAACGGATATGCACCTCTGGTATGGCATCAAAGGCGCTATGGATAAAAAGCTCTCGGCAAATCTGGAAAAGCTGAAAGAGCAGGGCTATCCCTTCCGGTACAAAATCTTCACGGAGCTTGGACACGGAGGACTGGCAGGGGAACAGCCGGAGAGATTTTTAGAGGAAATTGTATTCCCGGCGGTATCGCTGGTCATTTCCGGACTGTGTGTGCTGATTGGAAACTGGAGCTGAATGCAGTCATGCGTTCTTTAACGGATTGTCCACGGCCTGGATCAGCATCGGGGACATCTGGATGACGGGCGGCTTGATGGCGATTATCGACCTGATTTTGTAATGGTGGATCTGATAGGAATGAAGCCGGTTCGGACACAGACTATTACGGAGGACGCCGCGTATTTTGAGTTCCGGTGAAGCTGAAAACAGGAGGAAGATGACAATGAAATTTTATGAATTTGGAAAAAAAGAGAACCCGGTTATTTTTCTTTTTCCGCGCGGCTGAAAACGGCAGTTGTTACGCCTGTGTTTGCTGGACTGTTACGGAAGGACAGCATTCCGCATTTTATGAAAAAGTGGCTTGCAAGGCAGTCGGAAAAGAACGGAATTATTATCAGAAAATGCTGGAGTTGTTCGGAATAGGAAACGGACGCATGGCATTTGTAAAGAAGAAAAGCATCCGTAACCAGTTTTATTCTGATTTGATCACACCTCTTGAGAACGGGATTTTTGTTTCAGGGACGACAGTACACTGCTTTTATGCGGTAAAAATGGGAGAAAGATACGAGAAACGATATCGGAAGCATTTTAAATCTCCTGACATTCACAGGCATGATCTGCAGCACGAGGAGCTTTTAATGCGGTATCCGGATAAGTGGGTACGGGAAGTTGTAAGCTGCAGCAGCATTTGAGGAGGAAACATGATAACAACGATTCTTTTGACAATGATTCTGTGCTTTGTTTTCTGGGGCTGCTGCTATTTAAGCACTGGAGGAGACGAAAAGAACAGTAAGGCATATGCTACCTATCCGGACGAAGTGCAGGCGTATGTGGGGAATGATCCCCGGCTTAAAAAACAGATAGAAAAAGCAAACCTGCTTGTATCACCGAACCCGATCAGGACATTTCTTGCCAATACCATTCTGTTTCTTGCAGTCTTATTCCTGCTGGGGATTTTTGTGAGAATGGACAGCTTTGCCGTGAACCTGCTGCGGTTATCAGTCATGGGGCAGGGGCTGAATCTGTTTGATTATCTGGTGATTGACCTGCTCTGGTGGAGAAACACGAAGAGAATCCGTTTTACAGGGACGGAAAATCAGCCTGAGCTGTATCGTGATCCCCAAAAGCATATGGTTTCCTTCGTGAAAGGAATCGTGATGTTCTTTCTTGTGGCACTGGCAGATGGGGTACTGCTGACATTGTTTTAGGAAATGGAGGTATTTATTATGGAAAAATTTAAAATAGATCCAAGAATGAAGTTTGTTATGATGCCTGTCTATCTTTTCTATTTACTGCTTGCCGTCTATGTAATAAACTGTGCGGGGGACTTTGTTTCTGCCGCATTACAGTGCTTTGCGATTTTATCCATATTGAATCTTGTTGACCGCATCCTGATTGATGAGCTGTGGGTCGGGCATACAAAAGCATGGACGATACCCGGTACGGAGGACCTGAAGCCTTATATCAACAAACAGTACCGGGTTAAGAAATGGCTCACAGGAACAGTGGGATTTGCCTTGTTGTCCTGTATTGTTGCAGGGGTTATGTCGGCTGTTTTGCTGTTAAAATAAAATTTGTATTGAGCTTTTTCTGGGGTGCATTACATACGGATAGAAAAAAAAAATCCAGCCGAAGGATTTAATTACGATTGGAATTTTTACAGCCATTATGTTTGTTATTTGCATGGGTGTTGCAATGCTGGGGTATATACCCGTTTTTATCCCGATTCTATCTGTGCTTGTTCCGCTGGTGGGAGGAATTCCATTTATGTTGTTCCTGACAAAAGTTAAAAAGTTTGGCATGGTATTTATTATGGCTGATTTGATTTTGAAATCGGGAGATTATAAAAGTGCGAAAAAAGGCGTTTTGGGTTACGGTATCTTTTCCACGTGGCTTATTGGGAATTATGTTTCGATTGTGGTAACGAGGGATAATTATTATTCCATGCTGATTTCCGGTTATGGACAGAGGGTTGCAATTGCATCCGCCCTTGCTGCCGAAAGACTGATGCTTATATTCGATGAACCTACCAGTGGTCTTGATTTTTGGCATATGAAACAGGTTGCGGATCATATCAAAGCGTTAACGGAGAAAGATAAAACGGTTTTTATTGTTACCCATGCCCCGGAATTTATTATGGCGTGCTGTGACTATATCCTGTATCTGGAACAGGGGAAGGTTCAGGCTTGTTTTCCGCTGGATGAAAAAGGAACAAAAAGAATGAAAGATTTTTTTGAAATTGACGGCAGATAATGGCAGAGAGGAGACGGAAAAGTATGCAGTTTACGGAACAGGAATTAGGCGGAAATGTAAGGAAGATCTGCGAAGACGAAACCTGCACGGTTTTTCAGGTAAAGGATGACAGCGGCGAGGGGCTGATGACCGTCTACCAGGTATTCAAGGGATGCTGCCTGATTTACAATGATTTTCATTTGAAAGAATGCTGTTCCGGATTTAAACCAAATGCTGAAATATTCTGCATTGACCATTGCAGGGAGGGGCGAATCGAGTGGTGTATGGATAAAAAGCGGTATGTCTATGTGGAGTCCGGGGATATGCAGGTAAATTCCAGAGAACAGCACTCTTCCAAATTCCTTTTCCCGCTGAACCATTATCATGGACTGACCATAGGTTTTGACATTGCGGAGGCGGAAGATTCCCTGCTTCATGTGATGGAGGGATTTTCTGTTGATATCAAGAAGCTGAGGAGCAAATTTTCTCCGGATGGACATACCTTTATTATGAGGGCGGGAGCGCGGATCAGCCATATCTTTTCGGAACTGTACGATCTGCCGGAACACGTAAGGCTGTCTTATTTCAAGATAAAGGTTCTGGAACTTTTACTGTTCCTGGAGACTCTGGATGTGCCGGCAGGAGGAGAGGAACGGCCATATTTCTATAAAACACAGGTGGATAAGGTAAAGGATATTGCCGCTCTGCTGACGGAAAATCTGGAGCATTGGTATACCCTTGAGGAATTATCGGAGCAGTTTTCATTTCCGATGACTTCTTTAAAACAGTGCTTTAAGGGGGTTTATGGATGTTCTATAGCCGCATATATGAAGGAGTACCGCATGAATGCCGCAGCCGTTATGCTGAAAAATACGCAGGATTCCGTGATTTCTGTTGCAGAAAGGGTTGGTTACAGCAATCCGGGAAAATTTGCGTCTGCCTTCCGCAGCGTGCTTGGCGTTACGCCTACCGAATACAGAAAATCTTCCGACTGATTGGATTAGCTGAAACTAACCGGAGCGGAAAAGCAGGCAGTTCCGATGATAAAATAAATGTGTCCCTGGGAGGCAGGGACACATTTATATTTTATCAGGAGGTCATGCTATGAAACATAAAAAAGGAACCTTTCAAACGGTGTTTTCCTTTGCGGGACAATGCCGGTGGAAGATGGTTTTTTCCGTGCTGTTTGCGGTATGCAGCGTTGCGGGAGGTCTTTTGCCCTATTTGGGCGTTTACCGTATCATTTTGATTTTCTTTGAGGGAGAGCCGACAATGGCAGAGATCATGACGTGGATAGGCTTAAGTACGGCGGGGTATCTGGCAAAACAGATTTTCCATGCCCTCTCTACATCGTTTTCACACATTTCGGCCTATCATATTCTGGAGAACATCCGTCTGGCCCTGTCGGAAAAAATGATGCGGATACCCCTTGGAAGCGTGCTTGCGAAAACGGCGGGAGAGTGGAAGAGCGTCATCGTGGACCGGGTGGAAACCATTGAGCTGCCATTGGCGCATATGATTCCGGAGGGAATCTCCAACCTGCTCCTTCCTGTCTGTGTTTTTCTCTATATGCTTATATTGGACTGGAAGATTGCACTTGCCGCACTGGTATGCGTGCCAATAGGGGCAGTGGTATACGGAATTATGATGAAAAGCTACAGTTCCCAATATGACAAATATATGAAAGCGTCTAATCATGTGAACAGCGTCATTATTGAATACATGGAAGGCATCCAGGTGATCAAGGCGTTCAATCAGTCTACAGGCTCTTATCAGAAGTATGCGGATTCCGTGGAGAGCTTTAAAAATTTTACGCTGGACTGGTTCCGCTCTACATGGGGTCTTATGAATCTGGGCGCCGCTATTCTGCCGTCAACACTGTTAGGGATATTGCCGGTGAGTGTTCTTCTGTATCTTTCGGGAGAAATGGCTCCTGCAGGGATTACTTTGGCGATCATATTATCTTTGAGCATCATCGGGCCGGTAAGCTGGTTTAACAATGCGGTCAATGATTTTAAGTCTATCCAGTATGCCATCCGTGATGTAAATGAAGTGCTGGATATTCCAGAACTTGCAGATGCGAAAAGGGAGGTTCCCTTGAAAAATTATGAAATATCCTTAAACCAGGTGTGCTTTGCCTATAACGAGCAGGACGGCGATGTTTTGCATGAGATTGACCTTACGCTGCCGCAGGGAACCTTTACTGCGCTGGTGGGACCGTCGGGAGGCGGAAAGTCCACTGTGGCGAAGCTGATTGCGAGATTTTGGGATGTGACAAAGGGAAGCATAACCATTGGAGGAACGGACATCAGGAATATTCCGTTGTCACAGCTTGCCAGAATCGTAAGTTTTGTATCGCAGGACAATTTTCTGTTTAACTGTTCCCTGCTTGAGAATATCCGCCTGGGAAAACCGGATGCTTCTGATGAGGAGGTGTTTGCGGCGGCAAGGGCGGCACGTTGTGAGGAATTTATAGGCAGACTGGATAAGGGGTGGAATACTCCTGCCGGGGAGGCAGGAGGAAAGCTTTCAGGCGGTGAACGGCAGAGAATTGCGATTGCCCGTGCTATCTTGAAACATGCCCCGATCGTTATACTTGATGAGGCGACTGCATTTACCGATCCGGAAAATGAGGCGCAGCTTCAGGCGTCCATTGCAGGACTGACTAAGGGCAAGACGCTTCTTGTGATTGCTCACAGGCTTTCCACCATAAAGAATGCGGAGAATATTATTGTGCTGTGTGACGGCAGTGTGGAGGCGCACGGCAGGCAGGAAGAACTGCTTAAGAATTGTCCTCTGTATAAAGAAATGTGGGAAGCGCACATTGGTGCAAAGAGCTGGTCAGTGGGAAATAGTGATATAAACCAAATGGGAAAGGAGGGTGCTTGCAATGTTTAAGACCGTGAAGCGAATCATCAACTGGACGGGAGAATATAAGAAAAGGCTCTATCTGGGATTTTTGTGGTCGTTTTTGCAGACTATGTTCACCGCGTTGCCTATCATGGGAGCGGCATATTTTCTGGATCTGATGATTAAGGACAGCCGGGAAGAACTGGAAATGAGGCCGGTCATGGCGCTTTATGCGTTGATTTTTATGGTAGTTTCTATTGCCGGCAGGTTCCTGTTTTCCTATCTGCGGGCTACCTGGCAGGAGAGCATTGCGTATGAAAAAACGGCGCAGGAGAGAATTGAGATTGGAAATATTCTAAAGCGGGTTTCCCTCGGCTTTTTTGACAAAAACAATACTGGAGAAATTGCCGGCGCGGTCACAACGGATCTTTCCGTATATGAGATGTATGCCATGAAAATGACGGATGTGATTATCGGAGCGTATATCCATGTGGCAGCCATGATATTATGTCTGTTGTTTTTCTCCTGGCAGGTGGCGCTGATCGCATTGGCAGGCGTCATGCTTTCTGCATTCTTCCTGCATCTGATGAGCCTGTCCAGCCATAAAAATGCCATTGTACATCAAAAGGCGCAGAATACAATGATTACCTCGGTGATAGAATTTATCCGGGGCATTGCCGTGGTAAAGGCATACGGGCAGGAAGGCGTATCTGTACAGGGGATTAAAGATGCATTCCGTGAACACCGCAGAATCAATATTAAAATAGAGCTTGATTATGTGTGGTGCAATGGACTGCATCAGCTTTCCTGCAAACTGGCGTCGGTGGGAATTGTGCTGATGTCAGCA
>DKVI01000090.1:0-19439 GCA_002491115.1 Lachnospiraceae bacterium UBA7182
TTAACCCCATTATACAGACAATAAGTTTGTCCGCCTCCAACATCTTCTTTCGCTAATAGAACAATGCCGTTTTTTTGCACACGGTCCCACTTTTCCGCATCCTTTGGGTCATTCATGGAGAAATTCAGATCAGTATCCCACTCCCAGCTTTCAGAAAGCGGAAAATCATATCCCGCATTTTTCAGAGCAGACATATCCTCAAAAGGAATAAAACGGCAGGGATCATTGTCATGGAGCGACGGTATCCTGCCTCCATTCCCAATCTGTGTAATAAATTTCTTATATTCTTCTGGCAATACAAACCCATAGGTGTTTTCAAGCACATCTACATCTGTCTGTGATATTGGAGGGTTCAAGCGCCAGCCTCTTTTTAATTTAATTTGTGCTTTTATTTTTAAAAATCGAGTTTCCATTCTCAAGTCCATATCCGTCTCCTGATTTACACAAGCAAAATTACATATCATCTTCTCTCCATGTTACAGAGGTAAGCCGAATTCCATTATGGACAAATTCCATAAAAATCTGTTTTACTAATTCAATATCATCGCAGATAGCCCATCCTGGAAAGTCATCTCCACCAACAGCAATATAGTTTTCATTGCCGGATAAATTATCGTAGATATAGCTAACTTCATTAAGGCTGTCAAGAATCCCGATCCAAAATTTATGTCCGTCAATGCGGATAGTAATGGAAACACATTCATCCTCATTGATTGCATCAATCAGGCTTATCTTTTCCTGGCTGATAAGCGAAAGCATCTTTGTTATTTTCTTTTCATCCAGAGCATTTTGTGACAATACTTTAGCGGTTCGGCTACCCAATTCCTGATAGGTTAATTTACCAATATACAATTTGTCACTCATATTACACCTCTCTCATTACAATTTCTGCACGCCTAACTGCGCCAGCCAACCCTGCAGTTTCTTGGCAGGAAAGCCCGTAAAGGAATAGGTTTCTCCCTTCCGGCTGTGGATTGTTACCTGGGTAAATATCGCCACACCGCTCACCGAAAATCCCCTGATGTCTTCCAATGGTAAATCCATATCCAATGCGCCGGGCATCATGCTGATTTTGAAACACGCCCGCTGATTTGTGATATAAATGTTACCTTGAAACGGCTTTTTGCTCAGTCCCTGCTTCAAATAGATTGACATCATCCCACTGCCGATCAATGTCTCTCCGGAATTCAGTTGAAATTTTGCCATAGTTCTACGCTCCTAACTGTAATTATTTTTTACCACCCACTTCGGGGCATTTTCCCCAAGCCTCTATTAAGAAGATTTGTCAGCCCATCAGAAATGAAACCCCCAAAGCGGCTCTCTCCAAATGATTTCCAGTAAATAAAATGCTGCAACAGCGCAAGGCACAGCTAAAAGCACAGGGATGACTGAAAAGATTTTAAAATGAGATTTTTTCCAGATTATCCACGCCAACACCAATAAAGCAACCGCTGCTCCTGCTGCCCCCAGTATCATAATGAACAAGAAAAAATACGCCAATCCCATATCTCTCACCTTTTTTTGCTTTATTGAAGTACTATATCCCTTATGCCTGTACAATAATCACCAGTGTCAGCACCATGATACCGGCCATCAGAACCAGCGAAACTTTAACTGGAGAACGCTCCCCACTTTTCCAGTCAGAAAGCAGGCCATTGTTGTCATCATCCATACTGTGTCGCCCATTTCGGTTCCAAAACATGAGGTGATAGATTGCGGAAACAAGGTCTATCGCTCCAAAGAGCAGCACAATGTTACGCACAAGAAAAACGACCATGCCCAAGGGTATTTTATCTCCACCACTCCCTAACATAACATTTCCCCATATCAGGCGGATAATTGTTATGATGACAGCAACTAAGATACAGATTAAGGCCGCAGCTCCGTATTGCTTCGCTTTCAATTTTTCACTGGTATTCTGTTTTTGAGGAAATCTGCCGTTCACTCTCTATTCCTCCCCGGATTATTGTTTAGTAGAATATTTTTCTTCATCACATTAGTAAAATGTGTGTTCATCTATACCAGAATTTACTCCTTTGTGAAACCGTAATATGTGCCAGTCGTCATATTTGCAATATCAAGGTATGTACCATCCTGCAGGAAGAAACCAAGATAAGATGAAATCGTATCTTCGGAAAGCTGTTCCTTACCATGCAGCATAAAGGACTGGTTGACACAGGAAAAGCAAACAAAGTTATCCAGAGTATATTCTGAATTACCGGAGATTACCTGTCTAATCATTCTTTCTGTTATGCCATATTCAGAAAGTTCCGTTGTCAAATAGTTGACGGCATCCTGCCCAACATGAAACTCATAAGTACCTGCAAAATAATTGTCATCTGTTTCCCCCTCCGTCTGATACCAATGGAATGTCTTGTCTGCACCGAATACCCATTGTGAATTATCGTCTCCGGAAAGCCAGGAAGTGCCTGCCAGCAAATCCGGAGATTGTGATACCGTTCGTGGGATAAGCATGATTGCGGCCACTGCCACAACACATATAATTCCAATCAGTCCAGCCAAAGCAAGAGGGAGCTTTGACTTTTTAGAGGGTTGTATTTCTGCCTCAGTCACTTCCGGTTCCAGCTCTAACAGCTTACCTTCTAATCTGTCTGCCACCATTTTATCAAAACGCTCTACGTTTTCCATGTTCTTTGTTGAAACAGAAATCAGTTTTGTATCTCCGCTGTAATAAGTGTAAACCATATCTTTAGGGTTAGGATTTTCTAAAGCGTCAGCATATCTTTGTTCTAACGCATCAGCAAGCGGAGGACTCAGTAAAGCGCCTCCGATAGCAGCATCTATTTTCTCCCCGGTAGCATCGCCTTTCACATTTCTGGCAGTGATCGCCGACAATGTGACTTTTTGGGATGGACGCCACATTGGATAAAATGTAATGTCCTTGCCGTCCACTTTAATGCGCGGGCGTTTCTGTGCATAGAAAGACCAGGCAAAGAACATAAGGAAGATTCCAATAAAGCCTATAAAAAGCAGATAAGCGCCATCCTGCATAAGAGCCGGCCGTATAAAATCCAGATTGATGAACCATATCATCACCGTAGCCATAAAGGCGCTAAAGATCCGCAGGACAATCATTTTCGTTCTTTTTTTCATCCGTACTTCAAAAGACATTTTCGTTATCTCCGCCAATCATATTTATATCATTTGCTTTAGGGCAACTGGAAAGTTCTGTTTCCATTTCTGCAAAGGCTTTCTGCACCTCCGGATTCTTAATTTTAGGCTGGATGCTTTTCAGCAGGGCAAGGCATTCCTGGTTCCGCCCCATTTCTTTCAGCAGGGAAATCTTATGTACCGAAATGTAATCGTTCAAGGGGATACCGCCATATACAAGCATGATGCCTGTATCTTTTTTTAATTCCGCTTCGCACTGTTCCATCTCTTTCAGATAGTCCTCCGCGCTGCCCCCGGACTTCCAGGCTGCATAGGCCGTGTTCCATCGGGCGACTACCCGCCTCTGGTGCAAATAAATACAGAAGATGTTTATTAAAAACCAGGTGATACAGACCGAACCCATAAAGCCCAGGGTAAACTGCCAGCTTAATATCACGCCTACCCATCCAAGCCACAGCATCACCGCCAGTGAAACAAAGAAAAAGAAAACTGTTTTTAGATGCCTGTTCAAATTGGATCGGCTGATTGTCAAAAGGAAGAACATCAACATCACAAAAGCTATAAGGACCATAAAGGGCAAATACTTATAATCCCTTTCCGGGTCAAATGCCATCCCCAAAGAAATCATAAGAACACATCTCAAAAAAACTCCGATAAGTCCTCTTTTATTTTTCAACCAAGTTCACCTCTAATCATTGTTCAATAAAATATTTTCCTCCATCGCAGACGCAAACCAAATCTTCATGGTCGGGATCTTAAGATACAGGTCAGTCAGTATCCCAGGATGCACTAAATCCGGTAATTTCAAAAAATGGCATATAAAAATGAAAGTGTCCGTTATGGGTATCAATGTTCCACCCTTCTTTGAGACCGATCACCGGTCCTCGATACATCCAGCCAGTTTCATCCTCTATTCCAACAGGGTAGCCGTCCCGGAGATGATACCATACCGGCAGGGTGATGGTCTCATTATTCGTCCAGTCCATCTCCTTTTCCTCCCAAAAACTGTAGGAAAATTCGTAGGAATGACCATCCGCGCCGGTAACAGTAAAATGCTCCGCAGTCCCTTTTACATCAAAATCCAGACGGATCAGCAGCGTATAAAGGCCGCCATAGCTGATAACTCCGCTTTCCAGACCGATGCCTGTAAACAGCTCCGGTGACAAAATTTCCTCTCCTTGCCGGACACTGGGCTTCGGGGTCCAAAGCCAGGTGTTTACTGCATATTCTTCCAACTCCGTCCGGGAAAACTCATCACAGGGCAGGCAATAAAAGGCATAATATTTCTTCACGGAATCCTCCAGTTCTTCCCGCACTGCTTCCGTTTCGTCCTGTGATCCATGAACAACCGACTCTTGAAAATTGTTGAACTGTGGAGCCCAGGTCCGCCAGGGCAGTTCCGGCTGGAAGTTATACTGTCCCTTTGGCACCAGCTGGGCCAAAGGTTTGCCCTCTGTCCAGGCGAAAAAAGCGGACATCTGTTCCAGAGCGGAGCTGGCATCGGCCATAGAGCTGTATTGGGTATAAAAAATGCTGTCATGAAGTTCCCAGTCCTCCAGGCTGCCTCCCTCTTTCTGATATTGCTTCAGATAGTATTCCGGGAGTATCTCTGTCTCATTGGAAACCAGCCTGGAATAGAGCATCGGCACCGGGTCGCCTCCGCCCTGGCCTACCCAAACCCGGAAAGTCGCATCCGGCAGTTCGTCAAACCAACAGTCCCAGGTCTGAAGCCCTTTTCGCCGGATATGGAGCGTTTCGTCCGGGTATCTTCCGGTCAGGTATTCCTCTACATCTGCCTTGGTATAAGGTCCCCGGTATTCATAACAGCCCACAAGCGAAAAAGCTAACAGGCAGACTATCCCAACACTAAATATTTTTTTAACATTTCTGATTATTTTCGTCACCTCCCGATTGCTTAAAATGTAGGTATTTACTCTTCAAGTAAGTGGATAGAACACCACCAACATTCAAAACAAAAAGGCACTCTCCGCCACGCAATTCCCTGCGGGCATAAGAGCGCCACTGTTGACGGTATAAAATTGTGCATGACAAATCTGCCGGGCTATATAGTTACAGCATCGCTCTGCTTGCTTAAGAATGGCGCAGATCATCATATTTGTCAATCTCTCTTTCTAACAAAAATACTGACACAATTATATCAGAAATTTGCCTTTCACTCAAGAGGAGTACAGGTCGATTTATTGAACAGGAAAAACTGATACTTCCCACCATCCCGTCCCTCGTGTTTACTTTCAGGAACCTTTTTAATGATTTTTGCCGGAACACCGCCTACAACGGTATTCTCAGGAACATCTTTCGTAACCACCGCGCCCGCGGCAATGACCGCACCGTCTCCAATAGTAACGCCGGGAAGCACCATCGCGTTAGCCCCAATCCAAACATGCTTTCCTATATGGATCGGAGCCGGCTCCAAATCGGCCCGCCGCTCAGGAACCATGCAATGATTTAATGTTGCAAGCACCACGTTATGACCGATCAGCACATCATCATCTATATAAATCCCACCCTGGTCCTGGAACCGGCAGCCGCCGTTAAAAAACACATGCTTTCCCATTGTGATATTCTTTCCGCAATCCGTATAAAAAGGCGGAAAAATATTAAAGGTATCGTCTACGGGTTTTCCGGTCAGTCTGGAAAATATTTCCCGGATTTCCTCCGGTGTCCGATAGCTGTTATTCAGCTCTGCGGTCAATCGCAGGGCCTCCTGTGAAAGCATACACATATACTGATGTATCTCAGAACCGGCAACAATGGTTCTACCGCTGTTTAAATAGTCCAAAAAATCCTGTAAGTTCATCCTTATTTCCCTCCGCTTTCTTTCAATCTATTACTCCAGCGAAAAGGTCACAGTCACATCCCCGCTGCCGAGGGCGTCTTCCCATCCGGTCAGATCGTCAATATATCCCAACCTTGTATAACTCCAGGAATTGGAACCATAGAAAATAACAATCTGATTTCCGTTGTAAAGAACAATATCGCCCGCCTGGGTCGTGGTCTGACTGTTGCTGGCAGTCAGGCTCCTTCCCAGAGATCCGACCTTCTCAAAACCGGAATAATCGCTCATTTCAACCACTACCGGCGATTCCTGCATCATTGCCATCCATTCAGAAACCGCTTCGTTATTCTCCAGCGTTGCAGAAAAAACCGCATCGCCAACCTGTACGTTCATCTTCCTCTCTGCTTCCTCCTCTGTGCCGCTCTGTGTACCTGGCGTTGTTTGCCAGGGCTGTACCGGTTCCTCCGCGATTTCCGGTGAAACGGTATCCTCCTCCGATGATGGTATATCCAACTGTCTTTCCTCCGCGCCGCAGGCTGCCAGAGAAAATACGAGGATATTCAAAACCATTAAAGATAAAATTTTTCTCATGATCCGTCCGCTCATATTTATTCCTCCTGGAAAAATATCCGAATTAAAACTACGACGCCAAACAGGATCAGCAGTGATCCAAATATTTTGTTTGTCTTTTGAAAATTTACATTTCCTGCCTTTTTCCGGACGGAGTCTGTCACAAATGACAGTACACCCCACCAAATATAGGTTCCAATGAACACTCCGGCCACAAGGGCGATACTCTGTAAAACACCGGACCGCCCTGTAATCCCAAAGCAGGAAAAGGCAAACAGGAAAGTCAGAATTGCCGCCGGATTGGTAATGCCAACCAGGAAAGAGGTCAAAAACAGACTTGTTCTTCGTTCCCTCTGATCCATCTGTTTTTTCTCATCCTGTTTTCGCCGGAACACGGTAACGCCCATCAGCAGGATCAAGCTGCCGCCCGCCAAAAGAATAGCTTTCTGATACCGAAGAAGGCAGTCAGAAACAATGGTCAGCCCCAAAGCGCCGATGCAGGCATAAATGCAATCCGCTGCTGAAGAACCAAGTCCTGTCAAAAGCCCCGCTTTTATTCCTTCATTCCAGGTTCGCTGAACGGTCATTGTTCCTACTGCGCCGACCGGCAGGCCAAACAGCAAACCGATTAAAATTCCCCGCAGCAAATAGCCCATCCCTCGTTACCTCATTCCCGTTTTTTCTTATTTTATGACGAATATCGTCATGCGCAGCAGCCGCTGATTTCTTTTTTGCAATCCTCGTTTACCACAATCACTTCTCCGTGTGCATTTTCAATATCCATAATAATTTCACCGACCTGCGGCGCATAGATATGCCCGGACATCGGGTTTTTAATGCTGACGACGGGAGCAATCAGGGTAGCTTCCACATGGGAACGCTCAAAGGAAAGATCAGTATCAATCATTTCACAGTTGACAAGTTTCAGATTTTTACAGTAGCAAAGCGGCTGTGTCCCGATAATTTTGCAGTTTTCAAAGGTGATGTTTTCGCTGTACCACGCAAGATATTCGCCTTTTACAACGCTGTTTTTTACCGTAATATTTTTTGCGTGCCAGAATGCGTCTTTGGTATCAAACGTACAGTTTTCAAAAACGGAATCGGTAATGTACTGAAACGAGTATTTACCTTTCATACGGACATCGCGGAAAGTCAGATGATCGGAGCGCATCATAAAATATTCGCTCTCAACATTACAATCCTCCATTTCAATCCCGCGGACAGACCAGCCAAATTCGGGAGAAATAATGTCACAGCCGCGCATTTTAACAGCGGCACATTCACGCAGAGCCTTAATGCCGTGAAGTCTGGTATCGTTAATCTCCACATTTTCCGAATACCAAAGGGCCGCCCTGCAGGCTGCCGTCATTTCCGAATTTTCGATTTTCAGTCCTGTGTCGTGCCAGAACGGATAGCGGAGATTAAAAAAACAATTATCTACCGCAACATCGCTGCTCTCCTTAAAAGCGCTTTCACCGTCGGCGGGGCCGTCAAAAGCACAGTCTTTTACTAAAATATCCCGTACCCCATAAAGAGCTCTTTCTTCATCAAAAGTTTTGTTTGTAATCGTTGTCATAATCATATACTCCTTTCGAAGGTTATTTTATTTCTTTGTTTTCTTCTTTTCTGTACCGCGTCATTCTCCGTCACTGATCTGAACGATTTTATTGCCCCAGCCTTCCAGCACCGGATTTTCCTCAACTGCCGTCACAAATTCTTCCGTATAATCGAAATAGCCGACCGGCGTATATTCTCCGGAAACCTCTGCATCCTGATAGAACAGTATGATACGGTTCGGTTCGGAGTAGTAGACCGTCCCGGCCTGCTCGGAGGTAATGCTTTCCGGACTGGACGGAACTTCATAGCGGCTGGGAATATCATAATACTGCATAACTTCCCAGTCTTCATAATCATCATAGTGATAGATGGGAAGTCTCCAGTCAGCGGTTCCCACATGGCGGGCAATGGCCGCTGCCGTTTCATTCTCATAGAGATGCAGGGTAAATGCTTCTCCGGCATCTCCGAACCGGACAACCAGGTCAGCAACAGCCGAATCCTGCACCGTGTTTTCTGCCCCGGCATTTTCTCCATTTTCCGGTGTCTGTACCGTATTCTGTGATCCGTCGGCGGAAAGAGCGGCCGATTCGGCGCCGTCGGTCCGCCCGCATCCGGCACTGAAAATGGTTAGCGTAAACGCAAGCGCCAAGATAGGGGAAATACGTTTTTTCATTGTTCTTTTCATGATCATTCCTTTCCTGCGCCGTCCCGGCGCATTTGATTTCTATTTATTTTGTGTACCTTTTTTATTCGGAGATCAGAATCGTTACGTCTGTCTTCTTTAATCGGCCTGCTGTCAGAAAAGCAAAGCCGGTAAACAGAAGCGTCACCGTCAGAACAGGCAGTAAAACGCTGACCATAGATGGCGATGAAGCAAAATTGCTGATACCCGCCAGCTTCATCGCGGCAGATACGATTGGATCTGTCAGGAAAGCTGCCAATATAAGACCAATGACAGACCCCGGCAGCGCGATCATGGCAAATCGCAGAGAAAAGGACAACCTAAGACTCCGGTTCGTAAAACCGAGGGCTTTATAAATCCCCATATCCCGCTGTTCCGCGGCTAACAGCCTGCTGCCGGTCAGCGCCGTTACCACCAGAATAAATCCCGCCGTCATGACATACAGAACTATCATCAGCGCCCGCATGGCAGAAATGATGCCGAACAACCCCGGCCATGTGTTTTCATGGATATGAATATCACCGCCGTAGGTGTCTTCCAATGCCGATATAACAGCCGCTTTTTGGGTTGTGTCCTCCAGAAAATAATGATGACACCACAACTGCGGAGCGTCCTGCCCGATTTTCAGATACCCCTCCCGGCTCATTCCTGCATTGTCACCCATACCATTGGCACAGGAATAAATACCGGAAACGATATACTCCCCACTGCCACTGTCCCCTGTAACCGTCACGCTGTCTCCAATCTGTACACCCAGATTGGCTGCCACAAATTCTGTCAGGACAATCTCATCCTCTCCCAGACAGGTTCGGCCCTCCAGAATATGAAACCGCTCAGGTTCTGTAATCACATTGGCGGTATAATCCATCCCGTCTACCGCCACATTGGGCATGGCAAGGAGATAATCATCGGTAATCCCGGAATAGCGGCGTATCATTTCTTCCGCCTCTTCTATGGACGATTCCCCGAACATCTGCACGCCAATATCATGGTCGGCCGGATTAAAGGCGTCCATCATACCCTTTCCGTCCGGCCCCAGCCAGTTATCCATGCGCCCGATCATGGACGTAATGAATACCAGTAAAACCGCCACCATGCAGGCCCCCGCATACCTGCGTTTTCCACTCATGAGTTGACGAAGGGCAATGCTCAAATGCAGATACCCCGGGACAATCGGTGTTCTTTGGATTTTTCCTGTTCCATCTCCTCCTGCTTCGCCCCGGATTGCCTTCATGGGGGCAATCTCCTGAACGGGCCGGGTCTTTGCCAGAATGAATAAAATCATCCAAGCGAATACAGCTCCAAAGAAAAGAGCGCTCCATCCGGGAGGCGGCAGACTGACAGGGACGCGGATTCCTGTTGTGGTCAAAGTCATACTGCTTACCACGCGGCTAAGCGGCAGGGAAGCGCCAAGACCAAAGATCATGCCTCCCACAATACTGATCAAATACTGCGCAAGCTGCAGTCTCTGAAGATCTCCTCCGGTGAATCCTGTCGTTTTCAGAATTCCCATATTGACATAGTCCGTTTCGATACCGGTGCGGATGCTGTATCCCAGCACAATCATCACCACAAACAGCAGCACCAGCACAAAAGCCAGCAAAAGTACACCGAACGCATTCTGTAAAATCAGCATAAAACCTGCAATCGCGCTCTCACTGTGGATAAACTCCGCACAGGAGGACAACGCTGTATGCTCATTGATGACCTGATTCAGCTCTGCCGCGGATAACGCATTGGACCGGGCAGCAAAGATATGGAGCATGGCGCCCTCTCTTGCCAGCGCGTCAATGCCGGAGGATTGTACCACCTGCCGGATCTCCAGAAAATCTTCCCCGCCAATCAGGAAACCCTTCATACCGATCATGAAGCTTCCCATGAACGGGTCCTCATAAAAACCTGCCACCGTAAACACCTTATCCCGTCCGGCCCTCGCAATGGGGAAGCGAATCTCATCGCCGACAGAAAGCCCCATCATGGACACCATGGAAGGAGAAACATAGATTTCTCCTGCAAAAACTGCGGCAGGCGGTTCTTCGTATCCCTGTAAATCCTCCGAGAAAAAGCGGTACCGGTTTTCTTCGGCATGGTATCGAATGAGCTGGCCTTCACTGTCCGACTCCTGCTCCTCTACGGTATAGTCGGAGAAAAACAATTCCTGTGTTTCCACCTGGGAAACCTCCGGAATGCGGCTGATTTCTTCCGACAGACTGTTTGTATCCGGCAAACCGGATACCCATGCCGTCAGATCACCAAAACCGGCCCGTTCTATTTCCGAGTTGATGTAGCTTCCTGCATTCGCCCAGACAGACAGCGCCACGCCCAGGGCCGCACAGGTAAAAAACAGTAAAATCCAAACGCCAAACAAAGCGCCCCGATGCCGTTTCAGGTTTGCTTTCAATACTGTCTTATATCCCATACGCGCCCCTCACCATTGCAAAGAGGACAGCCATACGGAAATTTTATCTTCCCGCGCTCTTGCATCCTCTTCCCGGAAAGCCGGCAGTGTCAGTTCATCCAGAATCTGTCCGTCCTCCAGATAAAGAATCCGGTTCCCCCGGACCGCCGCCTTTGCGTCATGGGTAACCATCAAAATGCTCTGACCGTTTTCATGTAATCTGGACAACAGATTGAGTACTTCTTCGCTGTTGGACTTATTCAATGCCCCGGTGGGTTCGTCGGCAAAAATCAGGCCGGGATCTCCGATCATCGCTCTGGCAATAGCCGCCCGCTGCGCTTCGCCTCCGGATACCTGAGAGGGAAGCCGGTCTTTTGCATTTTCCACATGCATCAGTTTCAGAAGCTCCCTGGCTCTTTGCCGAACCTCTTTCGGACCTGCCGTTTTTGTCATGTACCCAGCTACTGCGACGTTTTCAAATAAGGTCAGATTGCTTACCAGGTGGGTCTGCTGGAATACGAAACCAAATTCTCTTGCTCTAAGGGCGGCTTTTCTGTTCTCCGAAAGACGGTTCAGGGGTTGACCCTTATAGAGAATCTCCCCGTCCGTAATGCTGTCCATACCGCTCAGGGCATAGAGCAGCGTGGATTTACCCGCACCGGAGGCTCCCATGATAATGGTGAAATCGCCCTTATAAATTTCTACATTGACGGATTGCAGAATCCGGGGTTCGGCACCGTTTTCCTGAAACGATTTACATATATTTGTACCTTTCAGCAAGATTTCTTTCATCCTGCCATCCTCTCTTTCTCATCCGTTCCTACAATCAACTGCTTCTTGCCGGTTCTGGGGTTCGGACGGATTTCTTCTACAAAACGCACATAGAACTGCACATAAGTAAGTCTTTTCTCGCTCAGAATGGATTTCATCTGACAGAGCATTTCTTCGCGGATCGCATCTTCCGAAGCCGTATTCGATATTTCCGCCAGCATTTCAAAAGAATCCTTTCCCATCTGACGGAACTGGTAATCCATCAATCCCTCGATGCAGAAGCCTTCAATGGCAAGGGGATGCAGAAACTCCCGGTTTCCGTCCTCATCTTCAAACCACAGCAGATCTTCATTCCGGCCCAGAAGCCCCACCGCTTTGGTAAAGGGACAGGCGCCGCCCTCCTCCGGCTGTTTCAGCGTCAGATTGTCCGAAAGCTGATACCGGATCAAAGGCTGGGCAAAATTATAGAGACATGTCAGATACATTTTCCCGTTCTCCACCTCTATCACATTCAGGTCATCAAACAGAATCATGCCCTCCTCCGGGGCAGCCTCCACGCCTAATGCCAGAGATTCACTGGCCCCATAGATATTGACGATCGGCGTACGGAACTGCTCTTCCAGAAACGCACGCAGACTCGTTCCCAAAGGTTCTCCGCAGGAAACAGCCCGGACAAGCTTTGTATCCACCTGCCCCTGTTTCATCAGTTCCGCCAGTATCTTCATGGCAGACGGATAACCGATCACAATATTGGGCTTAAACGCCCGAAGCCTGCTGACCCACTCTGTCAGCGGAAGGTTGATATCCAGATATAGCTGCCTGCCGCCTACGCCGTCAATCCCGTCGCCTACGGCCATGGCTCCGCCGTAGCGCCCATCCGTTGCCGCAATATAGACAATACGGGGGCCATGCACCAGTAACTTCAGGATTTCCGGCATGGACAGATCCCACAGTGCCCCGCGGATAATTCCCAGTAACATCGTATTCCATGCCTTCTCATCATACAGGAAATATGCGGGTTTCCCTGTACTGCCGGAGGAATGGATCACATGATACCTGTCCTTATATGGCTTTCGGCTTGTCTCTTCCCGGGCATCAAAACGCCGGATTTCCTCCTGTGTGACATCCGATACCGTAATCAGATCATCAAAATTCTGTAAAAGCTTCCCTTTATCTATGACAGGAAAAGCAGAAAGAGGGGCAGTCCTTGCCGTTTCTGACCTGATGCCGGCTGCTTCAAAGGCGCGTCTGTAATAATCAGAATGATTCCATGCATACCACAAAAGTTTTCTCAGTTTTTTCTCCTGCAGCCTGCGGATTTGTATACTGCTTTTTTTCGTATTCCGTTTTAAGCGGAACAGATCCCAAAGTAATTTCAAATATTTCATGGCTTTAGTCCTCCCTGATTGCAAAGGTGTATGGGTTTTCATAATTCTCTCTGTGCCAGTAATGAGCCACCCCGGCATCCAGATTGAAAACGGCGCTCCATTCTGTGGATGCAAACTCCTCAAAATTGTCCTTGCTCACACTGTCCAAAGCGTCTCTCATATCCGAAATGCTCATGGTTTCGCTCTCATCCAGCCGGCCAGTCAGGATCTCGTAGCGTTCATGGGATTGGGCCGTGCCGATTCCATACTTTTCGCCCTCTGCCAAATAGAAATTCGTAACCACCGGTGTGTCCGTTACCACCATCTCATGATCTATATATTCCACCGCAACGCGATGTCCCGTCCGGTCTGATAACGCGAAATGAATCATCATTCCCATGGAAGCGTGCAGGTCATACTGTCCCAAAAGCTCCAACGCTTCCTCCACGGTCGCTGCCTGATTTAACAGCAGGCGTACTGCCGTTGTGGTTGTAATATCCGGCTTTTCCGTATTCTGTTCGATCGTTTCTCCGTCCTGAATCATGTTGACCGACACGGCAAGGCCAGCCTCGTTCATGCCGTCCAAAGGCGCATATAAAGCCGCTAACGTCCGCACCTCATCCAGACGGAGCGCCATTCCCACAGTTCCGCCGGCGCCCTGGGTAATAAAGTCCATATTAACCGTGGAGACAGAGGCGTACCCGTTTTCCGGTACAGAAGCAACCACCATAGCCTCACAGGTGTTCCAGTCGAAATTCCGGCCAAACAGGGCTTCCCCATCCGGGCTGACTGCCGCGATGGTGCTGCACCCGAAAATATCTCCCGGGAATTCCAGGTCTATCCCGGAAAGCAGATGCTCTGAAAGATAAGCTGCAACTTCACTGTCAGAAGAAGCGCCGCCCTGGGCAAGAAAATCGTCAAATCCGTAATCTCCCTCATAGCGCACCGCGAAAAATCCGTCTTCCAGTTTCGTAATCTCTGAGGTCAGAGGAACAGGAATGTACGCTTCTGTTTCATCTGTTTCTGCTCTACCGCTGTCATTCGTATGCTCTGCTGCCTCGGAATCCGCAGCATCCGACGTTCGGCCGCATCCGCCAGAAACCGTCATCAGCACAGTCAGAGAAAGAATCATGGCAAATGTTTTTTTCATCATGGTTCAAACCTCCTTAAAATGTCCTGTTGGTATGTTTATTGTACTTTCACACACACGGAATAGCAAATACTTATATCGGATATCCAGACATAGTTGACAGGCATACCGCGATCCGCTATAATAAAACAAATCAGCGAACCGAAGTATGAGCTGATTTGCGCTGCTTCTCGAAAAGCACAGCGATCGGGAAAATACCTATAGAGCATGGAGGCAGATTTTATGGAATTAAGAGTTCTTCAGTATTTTCTGGCAGTTACAAGGGAACAGAGCATTTCCGGAGCGGCAGAATCCCTGCATTTATCCCAGCCCACGCTTTCCCGCCAGCTAAGGGATATGGAAGAAGAATTAGGTAAACAGCTTTTGATTCGCGGCAACCGCCGGATCACGCTGACGGAAGAAGGAATGATTCTCCGCAAGCGGGCAGAAGAAATCATGGAACTTGTACATAGGGCGGAGCATGAAATCGCAACTTCAGACGAATTTATTGCCGGTGATATTACCATAGGCGCCGGCGAAACCGACGGGATCCGTTTTCTGGCGCAAACCACAAAAGCGCTTCAGGAACACTATCCCGATATTCATCTGCACATCATCAGCGGAGATGGGGAAAGTGTAGAGGAAAACCTGGATCAGGGCCTGATTGATTTCGGTTTCCTGTGCCGGGAAATTGACACTGTCAAATATGAATATCTGAAAGTGCCGGGAAATGATTCCTTCGGAATTCTGATGCGCCGGGATTCTCCTCTGGCCGAAAAAGAATTTATCACACCAGAGGATCTGTGGGATAAGCCTCTCATTGCTTCCCGGCAGATGCTCCGCGACACCGAGGTAGGAAAGCTGCTTAAATGTAACCAGGAAAAACTGAATATCGTAGCTTCCTACAATCTGCTGTTTAACGGTTCCATCATGGTCGATGAAGGAATCGGTTATGCGTTGTGCTTCGATAAAATCATCAACGTCAGCGGCAACAGCAATCTCTGTTTCCGGCCTCTTCTGCCCAAAGCCGAAACGCCTCTTTATGTAATCTGGAAAAAATATCAGACATTCACAAAGGCAGCGGAAAAATTTCTGGCAAAAATGCATGAACTGGCCGGCCAGAACAAAGAAATTTGCTGCCACAGATAAATTTCAGAACGAAACAGACCTATTTTATGATCGAAGGAATGAGAATGGCTTCAAAACGATATGCGGCTGTAGATAAAACAATTTGCGTTGCCTGCGGTGCCTGTGAGACAGTCTGCCCGTTAGGGGCAATAAAGGTACATAAAGGATGTTATGCAAAGGTTGCACAGGACAAATGCGTAGGGTGCGGAAAATTGGAATAGGCAAAAGAATATACGATATCATTTAATTTCCACCGCAGTTGAAATTATAAAGGAATCTCCCATAAAACCCCATGTTAAAAACACTGAATTTTACAGGAGATTCCTGTTTTTATTTTTTCCCGCTTTTTGCATGCTGCATGGCTATTTCAACACTCCATACTGTTCATCATCCACCGCTTCCAGCCATTCGTTAGAGCCGTTTTCTCCGGGAACCTCTACAGCCAGATGGGAAAACCAGCTGTCAGGAGCAGCGCCGTGCCAGTGTTTCACACCCACAGGAATGTTGATGCAGTCGCCGGGCTTCATCTCCACGGCCTCCCTGCCCCACTCCTGGTAGTAACCCCGTCCGGCCACACAAATAAGAATCTGTCCTCCGCCTTTGTCGGCATGGTGGACATGCCAGTTGTTCCGGCAGCCCGGTTCAAAAGTCACGTTAAAAATCCCGACCTGTTCCGTGGAAACCGGCGCAAGATAGCTGCGTCCGATAAAATACTGCGCAAACCCGTCATTGGGTTTCCCAATGGGGAAGATCATGCTGTTCTCATGGGCCGTTTTCGCATCCGCTGCTTCAGCCTCCTCGTTCCATACTTCTTTTGCCATATTGAACACGGCCCAGCCTTTCGGCCACCCGGCATAAAAAGCCGTATGGGTTATGACTGCCGCAATCTCTTTCTTAGTGACACCTGCCTTTTTTGCATTCTCCAGGTGAAACTTCAGGGAAGAATCCGTCACCCCTGAAGACATCAACGCCACCACCGTAATGATACACCGGGTTTTGTGGTCAATATCATGGTTGTTCCAGTTTTCTCCAAACAGCACATCATCGTTATAGTGCGCAAATTCAGGCGCAAAATTTCCAAGTGCATTTCTTCCCGCTGTCTGTGTGATCTTTTCCATCATCCTGCTCCTTCCTTTACAATACGCTTTCTGCCCATATTTTCATTTCCGCGGCGGAAACCCCGTTTAACAGCTTTCCTGCCGCCAGTTTCGCGCCGGGACAGCTCTTTTCCAATCCCTCATTGGTCTTTCCCATGCCGCTGCCGCCGGAAGTTGCAAAGGGAACAATCGTCTTACCGGAAAAATCATAGCTTTCCAGAAAGGTATTGATGATGGTAGGGGCCACATACCACCAGATGGGAAAGCCCACGAAAACAACATCATAGGCAGCAATATCGGCATCCGTATCCGCCAGTGCCGGCCGCCCTGATCTGTTATTCATTTCCATGCTGCTGCGGGACTTTTTGTTCATCCAGTCCAGGTCCGCATGAGTGTAAGGAACGGCAGGTCTGATCTCATACAAATCTGCCCCCACAACTTCTGCCAGATTCTTTGCAGTCAACGCAGTTGTACCGCTTGCAGAAAAATAGGCTACCAAAATTTTCTTGCTCATAAAAGACTCCTCCTGAAATTAATTTGTTTTATATTGTATCATTCCTCATACTTTCTCTCCCTGCATGAAATCCTGTTATTATTCTATCACTCCATTACACTGCTATTTTAAATGATGATCTGCATTATATCAAATACCTGTTTTTTATACCGCACCCATGCCCAAAAAGCATATTATTTAATTGCACATTTCCATTTTCAGTGTTGTAATCCATGGGCGTCATTACCCGCCTTATTTCAACATATCTGAATATTTAACAAGCGTCACATTCCCCATCTCTGCCGCCTTATCCATACAACCCTTTGTAAAGCCTGTTTTTGCAAAGAGATAGAAATGCTTTTGTTTATAATGAAACAAATTGCTGCGCTCTACAAAGATTTCCAGAACGCTCAGGTCAACTTTTTCGTTTGTCCATTTGCACTCGGCAAACAGGGCAGAGTCCTTATCTGTGCCCATAATATCAATTTCTTCCTGCGTTTTGGTCCTGGAGTTTGTACCCCACCAGCGTCCGAGGTCACTGAAATTCACGGCACATTTCCCGTCAAGCAACAATTTCCAAAGGTATTGCCTGCAGATTTCCTCAAACACGCCGCCCATATAGGCTGAAAGCCCGGGAGCAATCCTCTTATAGGCGAGGTCGGCTGCGCCACGGGAAATAATCGAGATATTTTCCGGGACAAAGCGATACCAGAATCGGAACATATTATCCTCAATAGAATAAATCGTCCTGCGGCTGGATTTTTCGCCGTAGGGCGATTCTTTTTTTACAATACCCAGTGTAATCAGATTCTTCATATAGGCAGCACACACGCTCGTATCTTCATCGATTTTATTGGAAATTTCATTCATTTTGGAGCAGCCCGTGGCAATCGCCGTAATGACTGCATTGTAAATCGCCGGTTCACGCACTTCCTGCTTTAAGAGATTGTTTGGCTCCTCAAAAATAGAGGAAGTGGGATTCAAATAGATGTTTTTAATATTCTCCTCAATGGAAATGCTGTCATCCATCTGCATCAGATACTGCGGCGTTCCGCCAACAACTCCATATGCCAGCGCCTTGTCAATATCAGAGAATCTTGTAAAACAGCGACAGGCTTCCAAAAAGTCGAACGGATTGATTTTAAGCTGTGCCGTTCTTCTTCCATAAAGCGGCGCTTTATACGACAGAACATGATCCTCCATATAAGACATGGAAGAACCGCAGAGAATCAGGAACAGCCTGGAACTGTCCTTATTTTTATCAATCAAAAGCTGGAGTGTGGAAGCAAGGCTCCTGGATGCACGGGCAGCATAGGGGTATTCGTCGAGGACAAGCACGAGCCTTTTCGTTTTTGCCAGTTCAAATACATATTCGAGCGCGGCCTGAAAGGATGCAAAAGACAAACTGGCGGCGATTCCCGTGTTATATTCCATAATACATCTCGAAAAGTTATCCAGGTTCTGCTTTGCATTGGTTTCAACGCCGGTAAAGAAAATGGTGTCTTTATCTTTTGAAAACTCGCTGATAAGGGCCGTTTTGCCAACCCGGCGGCGACCGTAAATAACCGCAAATTCAAACTTGCCGGAATTGTACAGCTTATTGAGTGCATTCAATTCCTGCTGCCTGCCTATAAACATCAGCACACCTCCAAATAATTAGTGATTTACGATTTACTTAAATATAATTGACTTATGTAGTATTGTCAATATCGTTTCGGAAGGACAACCAAAAAATCGCCAAAACCGCATTTTAGGAAAGAACTAAGCCCAAAAGGCAACACAAACGCACGGCAAGCGTGGCGGCAACGGAAAAAGGGAATGCGGCAGAATCATGTTTTCCTACTTAAAACCCTGTTATTATTCTATCACTCCATTACACTTCCATTTTCAATGTTGTAATCCATTCTTCGATTGCCTGTACCAATAAAAACTGCTGGTGTAAAACAGCCATACCTGTGGCAGGAATATCGGGAGCGTTTTCTTTCATGGAAATATTTTCCTCAAGATACGATTTCAGCACACGGATATTGTTTTCGATGTTATCTAGACATTCCCTCTGCTGTTCCTTTGTCATACTTTCTAAATTTACGATGACCGCATTAAAATCCAAAAATAAATGGATGGGTTTGTGGGAGATTTCAAACATCAGCTTTTCAAATTCCTCATTTCCTGCATCCGTCAGAGAATATACCGCCTTTTCGGGCATCTTTCCCTCTTTCTCCATGCGGCTGGTAATCAGTCCCTTTTCCTCTAACTGGATTACCTTTTTGTAGATGGACGGGGTACTGATTTTCACCCATTTTGAAATGTTGCGGTAT
>DKVI01000090.1:19786-21736 GCA_002491115.1 Lachnospiraceae bacterium UBA7182
ACAATCAAGTCAATGGTCGCCATTTAAAATCCCTCCTTTTCCGCATTGACAACTACTATAAATTATAGTATTATAGTCCCTGCAATGCAATTGCTATATTTTATAGTAGTATAATCAATACTATTCATCAAGAGAAAGGAGTTCAAAATGAACAGTCAAAGTAAAAAGATGGAACTGCTCGGCAGCGCATCCATACCAAAAGCACTTTTAGCTATGGGGATTCCGACAATGACAGGCATGTTGGTAAATGCTTTCTACAACCTTGTCGATGCGTATTTTGTTGCGGGGCTGGGAGAGAGTCAGATGGGAGCGATCTCCGTGGTCTATCCTCTTGGACAGGTCGTTGTGGGTCTTGGCCTGCTGTTCGGCAATGGTGCGGCTTCTTATATTTCCCGGTTATTGGGTCGCGGGGATAAAGAAAGTGCGGATCAGGCGGCAAGCACCGCTTTATACAGCAGCGTATCCGTGGGGGCAGTTATCATTCTTGTTTCCATGGTGTTCCTGCGTCCCATACTGAAGCTCTTAGGCGCAACTGACAGTATTCTCCCCTTTGCCGCCACATACGCAAGTATCTATATTGTTTCCTGTATTTTTAATGTGTTCAACGTCACTATGAATAATCTCGTAACAAGTGAAGGCGCCGCAAAAACAACCATGTGTGCCCTGTTGATGGGGGCAGTGCTTAATATTGCCCTGGATCCATTGTTTATCTATGTATTTGACTCAGGGCTGGCAGGAGCGGCAGCAGCAACCGCAATCTCACAGGCAGTTTCAACCTGTGTATATCTGACCTACATCCTGCGGAAAAAAAGCGTATTTCACTTCCGGCTTAGGGATTGCACATACACAAAGGAAATCATGTCCGAGATTTTTAAAATCGGCATCCCGACACTGATATTTCAAATATTAACAAGTATTTCTATCTCCTTAATCAACAATGCCGCGGGAGATTACGGAGATTCTGCCATCGCAGGTATGGGCGTTGTTACTCGCCTTATTTCAATGGGCAGCTTGTCTGTATTCGGATTTATCAAAGGATTTCAGCCCATTGCAGGATACAGCTACGGAGCGAAGAAGTTTGACCGTCTGCGTGAAGCAATTAAGACTTCCATTCTCTGGTCTACGGTTTTCTGTGTGATTTTCGGCATGATACTGGCTCTGTTCCCCGGGGCTATTGTTTCCCAATTCACAAAGAGCGACCCTGAGATGATCCGCGTCGGGGCAGCCTCTTTAAGGGCAAACGGTATTTCCATCATGCTCTTTGGATTTTACACGGTATATGCTTCTCTGTTCCTTGCTTTGGGGAAAGGCAGAGAGGGATTCATCCTTGGAGCCTGCAGGCAGGGAATCTGTTTTATCCCCGTTATCCTGCTTCTGCCGACGCTATGGGGGTTAAATGGGATTATGTATGCCCAGCCGATTGCCGACGTACTTTCCGCAGTCATAACGGTATTTATGGCAATACCGCTTCACAAAAAATTAAATGAGATGCAGAAAATTCCAGATTAAAAGCGTTCAGACAGAAAGGTCATATCTGCCCTGGCACACAGGTATCTTAAGCTGTAGAAACGACTGTTTCAATTATCAAATAATGCTTCCAACCGTTCCTGTGCCGGCTCATCCTTGGTCACAAACCAAAAGGTACATTCTTCGCTGTCATACAGCCCAACAGCCTGTCCTTCCATAGCCTGATAAAGTGTCCGGGTATTGCCTGCGGCTATCCTGTCCGTAATGCCTGCAATCGGGGACAGGTACGTATACAGCTTCCCTCCTTCCAGGAGCATTGCCGGTTCAAAATCCGGGAACTCCCAAAGAATCAGATCCAGCGCCTCATCACAGGCCAGCGCCCACAGAAATTCTGCTGCAAGGAAACCGTCTAAAATACCATATGTGTTCCATTCGGAAACGCCGTCATTGGCACGGCGGTACAGAAACGGACTGTTTAGTTCT
>DKVI01000062.1 GCA_002491115.1 Lachnospiraceae bacterium UBA7182
CCCACCCCGTGAAAAGTAACCTGCCAAAGCCCATTTAGACGGCGCCCATCCGCTGCACACACTTTGCCGCGCAGCGGATCCCGCGTTCGCAGCATCCTTCCAGCGGATCGCCTGCCAGGATACCGGATATAAATCCTGCCACGAAACTGTCGCCCGCCCCGGTGGAATCCACCGCCTTCACCTTTCTGGCGGGCATATGAAATCTCCGCGTCTTCCCGCATACGGTACACCCCTCCCTGCCGGTCTTTATGATCACATTTTGAATCCCCTGCCGGTAAAGTTCTTCCGCCATCTCCATATAATCCTTTTTTCCGGTCAGATACTCCGCTTCTTTCTCATTCGGAAACAGATAATCGATCATGGGCAGTACCTCTGCCAGATCAGAAAGCGGCAGTTGGCGAAAGGTAGGAATCTTCGTATCGGCACAGACTACGGCCCCGGCTTCCTTAGCCGTCTTCACCAGATTTACAACCGTATCCTTCTGATCCAGAGGCGCCCGGAACAGGCTGGCAAGCGACACCACTTTGACGCCCTCCAGACTCTTAAGTTCCGGATAAAAACCCTCCAGCATCGTCGCTCTGCTGTTGCAGGATTTTCTTCCTCCGTTCTTATCGACAGTCAGATTTGCGATCGGCGTCGTAAGCCGTTCCGAACGGACGACTTCCGATACGTCCACCCCATAGCTTTTGGCTTTCTCCCATACCAGATCTCCCGCCGGATCCCGACCGATCCCGCAGATCAGCTTTGCATGGCATCCCAGCGTCTCCAGCACACAGGCTTCATTCAGCGCGTCGCCGCCAGTGTTCAGGATGATCGCCTCGGCAATATCCACATTTTCCCTGTAAGGCTCCTTTCCGCGAACGATACAGTCCACCAGAGCCTGTCCGATACATATAACTTTTGCCGACTCCTCTGTCATTCCCACGCCTCTCCTTTTCTTACTTTTCCCCATTATACCGAAACCTGGATAAATGATCAATCCTGTACAGGAGCGCATTTTTACGCAAAAACACCTGCCAACCAATCAGCAGGTGTTTTTTACACTTTTTCTACCAGGAAAATTTCTCCTGGAAATAAGCGTCTAATGCTTCGATCTTAATGCGCTCCTGCGCCATGGTATCGCGATCCCGCACGGTCACGCAGCCGTCAGTCTCAGACTCAAAGTCGTAGGTCACGCAATAGGGCGTGCCGATTTCATCCAGGCGGCGGTAGCGTTTTCCGATATTTCCTCTGTCATCATATTCACAGTTATATTTTTTGGAAAGCTTGGTATAAATCGCTTCCGCGCCTTCGGCAAGCTTCTTGGATAAAGGAAGCACCCCGATCTTCACCGGTGCGATGGCCGGATGGAAATGAAGCACGGTACGCATATCTCCGCCTTCCAGTTCCTCCTCGTCATAGGCGGAGCATAAAAACGCCAATACTACCCTGTCCGCACCCAGAGACGGTTCGATAACATAGGGGATATATTTTTCCTTTAACTCGTCGTCGAAATAGCTCATATCCTCGCCGGAAACAGTCTGATGCTGGGTCAGGTCATAGTCTGTGCGGTCTGCGATACCCCACAGCTCACCCCAGCCAAAGGGGAATAAAAACTCAATATCTGTGGTACCTTTACTGTAGAAGCAGAGTTCTTCCGGCGAATGGTCACGCAGGCGGATCTCTTCCTCCTTGATGCCAAGACTAAAGAGCCAGTCTCTGCAAAATGCACGCCAGTACTGGAACCATTCCAGGTCCGAACCCGGTTTACAGAAAAATTCCAGCTCCATCTGCTCAAACTCACGGGTACGGAAGGTAAAGTTTCCGGGGCTTATCTCATTACGGAAAGATTTACCCACCTGGGCGATCCCGAACGGCACTTTCTTGCGGGAAGTTCTCTGTACATTTTTAAAATTGACAAAGATACCCTGGGCTGTCTCAGGCCTTAAATAGATCGTGCTTTTGGCATCCTCCGTTACACCCTGGAACGTCTTAAACATCAGGTTAAACTGACGGATATCCGTAAAATCCTTCTTTCCGCAGCTTGGGCATACGATGTCATGTTCATCAATATATTTTTTCATCTCTTCCTGGGACCAGCCGTCCACGGAGCCTTCGATCTGAATCCCCTTTTCCGCCATATAATCCTCGATCAGCTTATCGGCGCGGAAACGCTCCTTGCAGGCCTTACAGTCCATAAGCGGATCGGAGAAACCGCCCAGATGACCGGAGGCCACCCAGGTCTGAGGATTCATCAGAATCGCGCAGTCCACACCTACGTTATAAGGATTTTCCTGCACGAATTTCTGCCACCAGGCTTTTTTCACATTATTTTTCAGTTCCACTCCCAGATTGCCATAATCCCAGGTATTGGCAAGGCCGCCGTAGATCTCGCTGCCCGGGTATACAAACCCCCGGTTCTTGGCCAGAGCCTCAATTTTGTCCATTGTCTTTTCCATTCGACTGTCTCCTCACTTTAATTTAATGATACATACCATACTCAATAAATAATATATGCGTATTCTTCCTCATCTTCAATCGGCATCACTTCCACCATACTGTCTGTGATAACGTCTACATTATTGCTGGCATATTTTACTTTCTTTTCCAGTTGTACGATGCCTTCTTCTTTCAGAATCACCACCCGGTCACTCTTTTTCGCCGTCACCTCCGCCGTCGTATATTCCTCATACTCTGTGTCTCTGAACGTCATACTAAAAGAGTGTCCCGCATCCAGCGCTTCTTCCACCGTTCCCATAAAACAATATACTTCGTTGTACCGGCTGTATGTATCTGCATCTTCGTAATCCAGCAGAAGGTACATGGTTTCGTCCTTTACCTCCAGCCGTTTGACAGATATCTTATCATAGGCTCCCACTTCTTTTTCCGTCATGGAGCGAAACTCATCCAGGCTGTAATATTCTTTCTCAAAGCTTTCCACCACCGCCTGCGTAAGCGTTCCGTCCTGCTTCACATAAAGAGAAGACGCTGACGGCTGAAAGGATGGACCGCAGCCCGGCACAACAAGCACAGGAATCAGCATACATGCAGTTAAAATCAGCTTTTTCATTCCATTTCCTCCCAACACAAACGTACAGTACCACACTTATGTCCGCACTGCCCATCGTATACGTCATTATACACATTTTAAAGACATGTTTCAAGTATTTCCAGGGATTTGAACCGTTGTCCTACATATTTTTCCCGCATTTTCGACACCACTTTTCCAAACTGGGCGCACACTTCGGGACTTAATATAAATGTATACAATTTTTCCACAGGAGACGCAGACACATACTTAAGGGCATACAGTGTAGAAGGATCCAGCCCTTTCTCTTCCAGCCATTCAAACGTCTGCGGACATTCGCCGCTGTACACCATGGCCTTCAGCTCATATATGTAACGGACCAGAAGTCTTGGAAGCGCGGGCGCCGACAACGCCCGCAAAGACTGGTAGACCAGTTTAAGATAATCTCTGGCATCCGCATTTTCCCGCGTATAATAGGAAGCAAATTCCAGAAAATACTGCCCGAAACAGGCCCCTTCAAAATCCTGCATCAGCTCGCTGAAATAATTCTGTATGGACGCCTGCACAACCGTATAAGAAGTCCTGCCTTCATAGATCTGAAATTCGCCGAAAGCAAACACATTGGCCGCCGCCATCAACTGACTGCCCGGCCTCCTGGCGCCTTTGGCAAACGCGCGGATCTTCCCGCTTTCTTTCGTCAGCAGAACGACCAGCTTGTCATATTCCCCTACCGGTGCGGCAGACAAAACGATACCTGTCATGGTACGGACCTGACTGCTCATCTCTTTCTCCTGTCTTTCCCGTCTTAACTTCCTCTGTCTTATAGATCAAATAATCCCGTACAGCACCCGTATGCGCAAACCGACTCCAATTGTCCATCTTTTGAACCTCCGCTCTTAGAATCTCCTGCGCCGGTATGCGTTATACTTCTTTCCTGTCGTATCCAAAATTTTTCATCAGGAAATCGGAATCTCTCCAGTCCTTCCTGACCTTCACCCACAGCTTTAAGTTTACCCTGGCTTCCAACTGCTGTTCCATCTCATACCGTGCCGCCGACCCTATTTTTTTAAGCATGGAACCGCCTTTCCCGATAATAATCCCTTTATGGGAATCCCGCTCACATATAATCGTCGCCTCAATATCCCATATATGCCTGCCCGGCCGCTGTTTCATGGACTCGATGGACACGGCAATTCCATGGGGGATCTCCTCGTCCAGAAGCTTTAACGCTTTCTCCCGGATCAGCTCGGCCGCAATCTGTCTTTGAGGCTGGTCAGTGACGGTATCCTCGTCATAAAACATGGGCCCATAAGGAAGATATTTAAAAATAACGTCAATCAACACCTCTTTATTGGTTCCTTTCAAAGCAGAGACAGGTACAATCTCCGCAAAATCCAGAATTTTCCGATATGTGTCGATCACCGCCAGCACTTCCTCTTTTTTAATCGTATCCACTTTGTTGATAACCAGTACCACCGGCGCAGTTACCCTGGATAACTGCCCGGCGATCTGTTTCTCACCCGCGCCGATATAAGTGGTCGGCTCCACCAGCCAGAGGATCACATCCACTTCCTTAAATGTGCGCATGGCAGCATCAACCATATATTCCCCCAGCTTGTTTTTCGCTTTATGGATTCCCGGTGTATCCAAAAACACAATCTGCCCCTGGTGGCAGGTATAGACAGTCTGAATACGGTTCCTGGTCGTCTGGGGCTTATGGGAAGTGATGGCAATCTTCTGACCGATCAGTTGATTCATAAGGGTCGATTTTCCCACATTGGGCCTGCCGATCAGAGTGGCAAAGCCGGATCTTTTTTGTTCATCCATCGTTTACTTTCAGCGGAACAGGCTGGCCGTGCGGTCAAACAGTTCCTTTTCCTTTTCTATTTTACTTTCGTTTCCGATGACACAGAAGCTTTCTTCTGAAAGAAGTTCCTTTATCCCTTCCGAGAGCGCCCTGATATCCGAAGCTTTTGCGTCCAGCACTTCGTCCCGGATCTTCTGGAAATCCTCCAGCGTGCTGTGAGTCAGCCATGCGGACATGGAACGAAGACCTGTGGCGGCAGGCGTCAAAGGTGTATCCAGTTCGCTGACGGCGCCTATGACATATTTATCCATATCCCGCTCGTCCGCGTCGAACTGCTCCACATATTCGGCGGTCTTTTCAAAGATCTCGTTGGTCTGCTTAAGATTCGGGTCCCGGTAAGAGACCAGATAGCTGTCCCCATATACACCGAATCCGCTCATACAGCCGTAAGCGCCGCCCTTGACACGGACCTGAACCCACAAATAATCATAACTTAAGATCACCTTTAAAATCCGGTAAGCACCTGTATAATGACGGATATAACCGGCCCTCGCCACATACTGCACCGCCGAAGGCGTCTTAAATCCTTCTTTTTTCACTTCCGGCGCGCATGCCATGACCGGCTCGGACGCACCTGAAAGTTCGCAGGTATACAAAGAAGCTTTCAATGCCGGGATTTCCTGTTTTACCTTCTCAAGTCCATCCTCTTTGGACGTACAACTGATGATCAGATGCTCCGGACGGAAAATATGCTGCATAACCCGGGACAATTTCCCGATCAGTTCGTCTGAGCGTGCTTCAAAATGTTCCTCCAGCTCTTCGATCTCCCAGTAGAAAGCAAGCCCTGACACTCTGTCGTTTATCCTGGCGGCTTTTGAGAATTTTGACATGGCGCGCATGGCCGCCGCTGAATGTCCGGAGGAAGTCAGATACATCTGAAGCCTGGATTTCAGCTGCGCGATGATCTCATACAGCCTCTTCTTATCTGTCAGCTTTGTCCTGTGAAGAATCTCCCGCATCATGGCAAAGGCAAAATCCGTCTTCTCTGACAGAGTCTTTGCTTTCAGTTCAAACATAATGCGGAATTTCTCTTTATCCTTCATATCTCCATACAAATTTATAAGAGGTACAATGCCGCCGGTATGACAGTTGATTTCATTGAACAGTTCTCCATAGCTGTAGTTTTCTGTATCCACATAGCCAAGCACATATTTTAAGATGCCAAGATAAGGAACCAGGCTGTCCGGAAGATTTCCCGCGTCGAACAGAAGCCGAATGTAGCTGATTCCGCCCGTAAACACATTCTGATACAGCAGCGTTGTACCGTCCACAGTAAATGCTTCATTGATTAAAGGCGCAGTTTCTCTTTTGATGTCTTCCCTTTTAAGCATGGGAATTTTTTTAAGATCTTCCAGGGGTGAGGGTTCGTCCTGGTATGCTTTCAGCGCCAGAGTATCCTCTTTAAGCTTTTTCAGTGCTTCTGCGCCCAGGCTTTCTTTGAAATTCTTCAGTATGGCTTCCACTCTGCCCTGTTCCCGGGTTTCCAGTCCCGGGGATGGTTTCAGGATCAAAAGCGCCGCGTGCGTATTGTCCAGAAGCCAGGTCTGCACCAGATTCTCAAAATATCCGCTCCCTCTTTCGGCATGTTTTTTAAGCTCTGCGAAACGGTCCAGCGCCAGAAGATGCAAAAACGGCTGATTTTCATCATACAGCCAGCTGTCCATCATCTGAAGACCGTACATAAGCCCTTTGGGATAGCTGCCGAAATCAGCCTCCCGATAACGAAATTCGTAATAATTAATCCCTGCCTGAAGAGCTTTTCTGTCAAAGCCCTCTTTTACGATCTGCTCCAGTGTCTTTCTGATCACACCAAGGAAGGCTTCCTTTTGCTCCTCCTCTGCGTTTTTGGCAATAACGGAGAAATAAGGCTGTGCAATCCCGTTATCATAAGAACTTAAAATATCTTTACCGATTCCCGCGTCCAGAAGCGCCTGTTTTAAGGGCGCTCCCGGCGCGGACAGAAGAGCGTATTCCAATACCTGAAATGCCAGATACAGCTCTGCATCCAGAGAAGTCCCTATGACGGTACTGTAAGAAAGATAGGTCTGATTTTCGGCAGATTCCTCTTCGGAGACAGGATACTCCACCACACGCTCCACAGGACTGTCAAAGCCTTTTTGCAGACTGACGGAAGAATCCACATCCAGACGGTCATACTGTCCCAGATAATGCGTATCAATCCATGTGAGTTTTTCTTCCATATCCATATTCCCATACAGATAAAGATAACTGTTGGAAGGATGATAATATTTCTTATGAAACGCAAGAAACGCTTCATAAGTCAGCTCCGGTATATGCTTCGGATCTCCGCCCGATTCATAATAATAGGGCGTATCCGGATAGAGTGTCGTCATGATCTCCCGTTCCAGCATATCTTCCGGAGAAGAAAACGCGCCCTTCATCTCATTATAGACAACGCCATTGTAGATGACCGGATCTTCCTCCGATTCCAGCTCATAGTGCCACCCCTCCTGTTTAAAGATCTTTTCTTCCTTGTATATATTCGGATGAAAGACCGCATCCAGATACACATGCATCAGATTCTGAAAGTCCTGGTCATTGCAGCTGGCCACCGGATATACCGTCTTGTCCGGATAAGTCATGGCATTTAAAAATGTGTTCAGCGACCCTTTCACCAGCTCCACAAAGGGGTCCTTTACCGGAAAATCTCTTGATCCGCAGAGTACGGAATGTTCCATAATGTGGGGCACACCGGTACTGTCAGAAGGCGGGGTCCGAAATCCAATACTGAACACCTTATTCTCGTCTTCATTTTCAATCAGAGCCACTCTTGCCCCTGTTTTTCTATGCCTCAGCAGGTAACCGACAGAATTTAACTCCGGCATCTGCTCTTTTTTAATCAGTTCATAAGCTGTCAATTGTTCTATCGCCATTGATCCCTCCAGGGTTTCTTTTTATAGTAGTATAAACATATTTTTCATCCCTAAGACTGTCCCACGAAAAAAAAGACTGCCGCTCCACGGCAGTCTCTTTTATTTCTTACAGATTCTCCTTGAAGAATGTTTCCATAGCGGCTGCAGCGGTATCTTCGTCTTCGCCTTCTACGGTTACGGTCACGGTATGGCCTTTCTTTACGCCCATGCTCATGATCGCCATCAGTCTTTTTGCATCTGCTTTTTTGGTTCCGTTGTCAATGGTAACAACGCTCTTAAATTTTGCCGCTTCCTTTGCCAGCATGCCGGCCGGCCTTGCGTGGATTCCCAGTTCATCCTGAATCGTGTAGGTAAATGATTTCATAGTTTTTGTCTCCTTTTATAAATATATTTTATCCCTAGCACTCGCGGATACGTTTGCGAAGCTCCAGGGTATAGCCCGGTGATACGGACAGCTCGTCGATTCCCATCTGAACAAATCTGGCTGTCAGTTCCATATCCGCGCCAAGTTCGCCGCAGATACCACACCATGCTCCGTATTTATGCGCATTTTCAATGGTCATCTGAATCAGACGCAGGATTGCCTCATGATGCGGATCAAAGAAGTTATCCAAAGACTGATTCTGGCGGTCAATAGCCAGTGTATACTGACTTAAGTCGTTGGTTCCGATACTGAAGAAGTCCACATGGGGCGCCAGAAGGTCGCTGATCACTGCCGCTGCCGGCGTCTCGATCATGATACCAAGCTCCACTTCGCCCATGGCTACATTCTCTCTTGCCAGCTCCAGCTTTACTTCTTCTACGAACTTTTTGATCTCCTCGATCTCTTTGACGGAGATGATCATCGGGAACATGATTCCCAGCGTACCAAACGCAGAAGCTCTAAGAAGCGCCCTTAACTGGGTTCTGAATACTTCCTTCCTGGTCAGGCAGATACGGATCGCACGGAATCCCAGAGCCGGGTTATCCTCCTTGGGAAGATCAAAATAGTCGATCTGTTTGTCTGCGCCGATATCCAGTGTACGGATGATGACTTTCTTGCCCTCCATACGGGATAAAACTGCTTTATATGCTTCAAACTGCACTTCTTCACTGGGATAATCGTCACAGCCAAGATACAGAAACTCGCTGCGGAACAGGCCGATACCCTCGCCGTCGTTCTCAAGCACCGCATCCACATCGCCGATACCGCCGATATTGGAATACAGATGGATATGTTTTCCGCTCTGTGTCACGGTTTCTTTGCCCTTCATCTCCTGAAGAAGCGCTCTTTGCTCATCCGCTTTCTTTTTCTTCTCTGTCATCTTCACCATGGTCACTTCGTCCGGATCAATATAGATCTGTCCTGCGAAACCGTCCACGATGGCGGTTCTGCCATGGTAACTCTGATCCACTTCTATGTCCGTCGTCACAAGAGACGGAATATTCATTGTCCTTGCCAGGATCGCCGTATGGGAATTGGCGGAACCCTTTTGGGTCACGATCGCCAAAAGCTTGCTTTTATCAAACTGTACGGTCTCGCTGGGCGCTAAATCCTCCGCCACGATAATGACCGGATCCGGCATGGCTTCCGGACTTACCTGGGTGCCGTTTAAGATAGAAATCACTCTGTCGGAAATATCATGGATATCCGCTGCGCGGCCTCTCATATAATCGTCATCCATGCTGAGGAACATGGCAGCCATCTGTTCAGCGGTCATAAACACGGCATACTCCGCGTTCATTTTATCGTTCTCAATGATACCCGTGATCGACTCATTGTAATCAAGGTCGTCCAACAGCATCTGGTGAACGTCAAAGATCATCGCCTCTTCTTCTCCGACATCTTTGAGCGCTTTTTCGTAAAGCCCTTTTAACTGACCCATGGCTTTTGCTTTCGCCGCTTCAAAGCGCGCAAGCTCGGCAGCCGTATCCTGGATGCTCTCTTTGCTCACCGCTTTTTCCGCTTTTTTGTACACAAAGATGCTGCCAATGGCCACCCCTTTAAATACACTTTTTCCTTCTCTTACAATCATTCTTTTTCCTCCAAGTCCATAGTGTCGTCTATCTCGGAAACAGCCGATGCTTCTGCCTCTTCTGCTTCCGCTGCCTCCGTCTCCGGCTCGATCGTAACATAACCTTTATTTACTTCTTCCACCGCGATAGAAAGGGGCTTCTTTCCGCGGCTGTCCACATAAGCGGTTCCTCCTGAGATCAACTGTCTCGCCCTCTTCGCTGTGGCTAAAACGACAGAATAACGGCTGTTGACCGCGGGAGCGTTCCCCTCTGCTTCGCTGTTGATCATTGTAATCAAGTCTGTATAAGACGGATGTAGCATACTTTATTCTCCTTTCGAAAAACGCTTTAATTCTTCTCTGACTTTGCCGACGAATGCCTGATTGCGTCGGGTCTTCAAATGTTCGCTTTCTATGATCGAATGGATCTGTTTCACGCAGGTGTCCAGCTGATCATTGATCACCAGGTAGTCATATTCTTCCATGCCTTCTGACTCTTCGACTGCCCTCTTAAGGCGCTGCGTGATCACTTCTTTTGTCTCTGTGCCCCGGCCGGCCAGACGCTGTTCCAACGTCTGTATGTCTTTTGTAGTCACAAACAAAAGAACTGCCTCCGGAAACTGTTCTTTTATCTTGCGGGCTCCCTGTATCTCTATCTCAAGAAGTACGTCTTTCCCCTTTGCAAGCTGCTCTTCCACATACGCTCTGGGAGTTCCGTAGTAATTATCCACATACTGCGCGTATTCAACCAGCGCATCTTCGGCGATCATCTGCTGAAATGCTTCCCTGCTCTTGAAAAAATAAGCAATGCCTTCCTCTTCGCCGGGTCTTGGCGCACGGGTAGTGGCGGATATGGACAGCGCATACTGTTCATACCTTTCGATCAGCTCCTTTACAATGCTGCCTTTCCCGGCCCCCGAAAAGCCGGATAACACAATTAATATTCCCTCTCTGGCCATAACTATCCTTATTCTATGTTCTGAATCTGTTCCCGCACTTTCTCTATCTCTGTCTTCAACTCAATGGCAAGGCTGGATATCTCCAGGTCGTTGGCCTTGGACAGCGTCGTATTGGCTTCCCGATTCATCTCCTGGGCGATAAAATCCAGCTTTCTGCCGATACCTCCGCCTGTTTCCAGCGCCGCCTTCGTTGCCTCCACATGGCTTTTCAGACGCACCAGTTCCTCATCCACACAGATCTTGTCCGCAAAGATCGTAATTTCTGTCGCAATCCTGCTCTCGTCAAGCTGCGCATCGGCAAGAAGTTCCCGCACTTTCGCTTCCAGCTTCTGCCGGTACTCTGAAATCACCAGAGGTGATCTCTTCTCCACAGCCGCCACCAGCGTAAGCATTCTGTCCAGTTTTAAGATCATATCCGCTTTAAGCACTTCTCCTTCGCGGACGCGTGCCTCCACGAACTTCTCACAGGCGCCTTTTACCGCCTGCTGAAGAATGTTCCAGATCTCTTCTTCATTCTCTTTTGGTTCTTCCATCACAAACACTTCCGGGCAGCGGGCCAGAACAGACACTGTCACGTCATCCGTAAGAGAAAACTCGTCTCTCATACGGCGGAAGTATTCCATATACTGAGAGGCAATCCCCTGATTGTATGTCAGGACCTCTTCACTCTCGCTTAAGTTTTCATAAGATACAAATACGTCTACTTTTCCCCGCTGAATGTATTCTTTTAAAATATTCCGTATAGCCGAATCAAAATAATTCAGCTTCTTGGGCATCTTTACAGTCACGTCGAGATATCGGTGGTTCACAGACTTCATTTCTACGGTGATCTTTTTAGTCCCCTCCGAAATCTCGCAGCGGCCGAAGCCGGTCATACTTTTAATCATTCCTATCGTCCCCAAATAAAATGCGAAGTACATGTCTTCGCTGTTTATGTGTCTATTATAGTAGATTTTCAAAATATCGTCAAGTATTTCCAATTTTCCGAACAGTATTTCCAAAAAGGATATTGCCCATTTTTGCAATCCTGTTTATAATAGGAAGGATTCAACAAGATTTATAACAATGACAGTTTCAGGAGAATGAATAAGATATGGCATTTGACGGAATCACAGTCGCCTGCATGGCGCATGAATTGAATAAACGGCTCTCCGGCGGCAGGATCTCCAAGATCGCCCAGCCGGAACCCGACGAACTGTTCCTGACAATCAAGACGCAAAAGGAAAATCTTCGTCTTTTACTCTCGGCAAGCGCAAGCCTGCCCCTGGTCTATCTGACGGAAACAAATAAACCAGGCCCCTTAACCGCCCCTAATTTCTGTATGCTCCTTCGCAAGCATATCAACGGCGGACGGATTCTCTCCGTCACCCAGCCTTCCATGGAACGCATCCTGCGCTTTGAGATCGAACATTTAGATGAAATGGGAGACCTTTGCAGAAAATACCTGGTAATGGAACTGATGGGTAAACACAGCAACATCATCTTCTGCACCGATACGGATAAAATCATCGACAGCATCAAGCACGTTTCCGCTCAGGTCAGTTCCGTCCGTGAAGTGCTGCCCGGACGGGAGTATTTCATTCCGGATACCCAGGAAAAATCAAATCCTCTGGATATTACGGAAGAAGCTTTTACCTCACTGATCAAAGGAAAAGAAAGTAAACTCTCCAAAGCGCTCTATACTTCACTGACCGGTTTAAGCCCCCTGGCAGCGGAAGAGATATGTCATCTGGCTTCTTTAGATTCCGACCGGGCGGCCGGCTCCTATGAAACGGATGAACTGATCCATCTGTACCGGACTTTGGATCGCTTCCTGGAACCGGTCCGCACCGGAGCCTGCAAACCTGCCATCTATTACGACAAAAACGCGCCCGTGGAATTTTCCTGCCTGCCGCTTACACTTTATAAGGACAATCGGAAAGAATGTTTTGACACGGTCTCCCGGATGCTGGAACGATATTACGCGGAAAAAAATACACTGACCCGTATCCGTCAGAAATCCACGGATCTTCGACGGATCGTTCAGACTGCCCTGGAACGCAACATCAAAAAATACGATCTGCAGGCAAAACAGCTCAAAGACACCGAAAAGCGTGACAAATACCGCATCTACGGTGAATTGATCAACACTTACGGCTACAGCGTCGAACCGGGCAGTAAAAGTTTTGAAGCCGTGAATTATTACACAGGGGAAAATGTAACGATTCCTCTGGATCCCCAGATTCCCGTTCAGGAAAACGCAAAGAAATATTTCGATAAATACGGAAAACTGAAACGCACCTGCGAAGCAGTCACAACACTCCTTACAGAAACCGGCGCCGAAATCGAACATTTAAAATCCATCCAGACTGCCCTAGACATCGCCCTGAAAGAGGAGGATCTGGTGCAGATTAAGGAAGAGCTGATCGCATCCGGCTATATACGCAAACGCCCGGCCGGCAGTAAAAAGCCGAAGATCACCTCCAGACCTTTCCACTATATCTCCAGCGACGGCTACCATATGTATGTGGGCAAAAACAACCTGCAAAACGACGAACTGACTTTCCAGCTCGCCAAAGGAAACGACTGGTGGTTCCATGCCAAAGGCGCGCCCGGCTCCCACGTCATCGTCCAGACCGGAGGCGATGAGCTTCCCGACCGCACCTTCGAAGAAGCAGCCCGCCTGGCAGCCTATTACTCCAGCAACCGCCAGGCAGAGAAAATCGAGATCGACTATGTGGAAAAAAAGCACGTCAAAAAACCCAATAAGGCCAAGCCGGGATTCGTTGTCTACTATACCAACTATTCCATGATGATCGATTCCGATATCTCCGAAATCCGACAATTGGAAAATCAGTAATTGCATAAATGCAGATTGTGTGGTAGAATACATCTGTACGGAGACGTATCGAAGTGGTCATAACGAGCTTGACTCGAAATCAAGTTGTCGGGCAACCGGCACGTGGGTTCGAATCCCACCGTCTCCGCTGGTTCTTTTTAGCCCGGGAATCCCTTATTTTGGGGGATTTCCGGGCTCCTTCCATTTTTTATTTAAGACACCATTGCGGTTTTAACAAAGCGTCGGATGAGCCGGATTTTAGTATAAGGCCGGGAATGTTATTGCTGGCAGTGCGGATGAGTATTTTCGCTGTTCGAATCGTTTGGCGGTATGTGTGGTAATCTTTCCTTGTATTATATATAGTCCGGACGGAAACGGCAATATAAAACTTCTAAATCCAAAAAACGGCAAAAAAGGGAGTCATGGCTGGTTTGCACCATAACTCCCCCATATTATAATCTATTTCTCATTCACATATATCCAATTCTATCTAAAAACAGACAATATATCCTGAGACTGGATCTTGAAATTCAACGCTTTAGTTCCACCATATTCTCCGTTTCCCTGTATAATGACCGTCGCCGTGCCTTTGGAGGCGTTGTTGATATATCCGATCACTTCAAAATCCCCGGCAGACAGAACATTTTTTCCTGCTTTCACGGTCAGCCAGTTTTTATCCAGTTCGACGCCGTCTGCGGCGTATTGAATTTTCTTCGGAAAACCGCTGGCTTTCTTATTCAGAGAAACAGACGTGATCGCTTTCCCTGCTTCCAGCTCCCGGTAAGTCCGCATAATGGGAGTGCCGACAGTATACAGATGATTTTTGCCGCCTGTAATCGTCACTGTATGGGAAGCCTCATCGACTGCTGCCGTATAGTCGCTGCCGGAAGACAGTTTTTTGCCGTTGGTATCATAGATCATCACAGCAGGATCTTTACCGGCAGCGGCATCGGAAACATAGACCCGCACACCTTCTGCCGCCAGGTCTTTTTCTGTAACCCGGAAAGAACCGCTCTGGCTGCCGCTGTAATTGCCTTTTCCTTTTACTGTCGCTTTCGCTGTACTGCCAAGTCTGGCATTCCCTTTATAAGATACAGTATAATCAATGCCTTCCGTCAGCTTCGTTCCGTTTGCAGTGACGGTGACTTCTGCTTTTGCGCCGCCCTTTTCATAAGGCGCGGAAGAAGCGACAGAAATATTGCCCGGAAGCGGAGCCGCCTTTACTTTAAATGTTTTCTTCAGGACACCGGTGTATTTTCCTGTACCTGTAAATGTAACCGTCGCCGTACCTTTCGCGCCGGTATTGGCAAACCTGACCGTATAATCACTTCCGGCTGTCAGAGTTTCGCCGCCCACAGTAAGGCTTACTGCAGGTTCTTTGTCTCCATAGACCATACCTGGCACAACCGCTTTACCTTTGGCTATGCTGATCCTGCCGTCTTTTACTATGGTATAAGGAAAAGTAAAATCACCCGTACAGTTCCCTTTTCCGACAATGCGCATGGAATAATTGCCTTCCGTGACAGGCTGCTTTTTCAGCTTCTTACCTTCACGGTCCTGGTAAGTAATCGTATAGTCCGTTTTCGCTTTCAGGATGTTTCCGTCCAGCATCATAACAGGCGCGTAAGCGCTTCCGGCATAATAGTCGGACGCGGCAACAAGACACTCTTCGGTCAATGTTGCTTTATTGATCGTAAATGTCCTGGAAACTGTACCCGCGTAATTGCCTGTACCTTTGACAATAACTGTGGGTGCTTTTTTCCCGGAAGAAGACTCTTTCGCTTTCTTATTGTTTTTATAGCTGATGGTATAATCTTTTCCTTTTACCAGCCGTCTGTCATGATTGTAGACACGTACCTGCGGCGTGATTGCCGCACTGGTATATGTATATTCCTCCAACCCCGCAATCCAGATGCCGTCCGGAATACCGCCCTGCGGAATATCCTCCGGCAGAACGTCACCATATTCCTCTTCGGTTCCGGGAAAAGAAAGAACTTCCCATTTTGCTTTCAAAGTAAGGTCTTCCGTTACCGTGGCTGCAAAATCATATAAAGTTTCGCCCAAATACCATCCCATAAAACGATATCCTTCCTTTATCGGAGGCTCCGGCTCCGCAGCCTGCTGACCCTGGAGCACTTGTTGCTCTTCCACAGGACTTCCACCGTCACTGTCAAAGCGAATGGTCAGCCTGGCCACAGTATAAGTACCGCTCACGATCTCACTGTCCAGCCACCCCTCTTTGGAAGCAAAAGCTTTAACTACTGTATCTTTCGTAATGGTAATTGGTTCCTGATAAACCAGGCTTTCTTTGGTCGGCTCACTCCCATCGATTGTATAATAAATGACCGCATCTGGATCTGTACACTTTAGTGCAAGGCTGGATCCCACTTTTACAATACTCCCGGAAGCGGGATTGAATACAGGCACATCCAAAGGCTTAAAGACCTCCCAGTGCGCAGTCAGCGTAATATCCTGTGTTACTTTGCTGCTGAAATCATACGCTCTTTCATTTAAATACCATCCGACAAAACGGTGATTTTCTTTCACCGGTGGTTCCGGTTCTGCCACGCTCTGTCCGTCTTCAATTACCTGTGTTTCTACCGCGCTCCCACCGTCGCTGTCAAAAGTCACTGTGTGCTGTAGCAGCGTCACTTTATAGGACTTCATGACAGTCCCGCTGTACAATCCAATCCCCTGGATGCCCAGCGTATATTCACCGACATCCTTTGCCTTATAATCACCCGACAGGATATAATCCACACCCTCTGTCAGCTCTTCACCTTTATAAATAACCCTGGCTGATACCATCTGCTCCATCCCACTGTAGACAAGATCCTCAACAGTTATCTCGGCTTTTGTAATATCCAGTTCTGTCTTGCCCACGACGAAAAGATCTGGCGTATCATAATCCTCCCTTAAGGCAAAATCTATAGAAAGTGTCCCGCTCTCGTCCGCCATTCCCTGACTGATGTTCAGCAGGTTGCCATTCTCCAAAGGAGCCGAAGCTGCGCGCGACTTCATCGCATAAAAATTATACAGTTCGCCGGGTACCAGGCCCGTGAATGTCTTCGGGCTCCCATAGTCGGGCAAGGATAATAATTTATATGGCGCTGTAAAGGCATATGACTTTTCCTCCATGGAACGATTAGGCAAATAGTCGGAAACACTCACGAGAGGAATATGGATAAAATTATTGATTTTGCCTGAACGCCATGAACACTTCCATAAACTACCGTCTGACATACCAAAATAGCCCACGCGGGCACAACTGGCAATATACTTGACATTTTGAAATACTTTTTGTGGTTTTCCCACTTCTTTTTGAGAAATAGAACCCCATTGCCAGACATTCTGGTTCTTCGTCACAGCTGTTACTGTATGATATCTAATATTTGAAGCACCATAAGCTTCTACACTAAGCTGAACATCTACAACTTGTTTTAATTCCTTTACTTTATATGGACTTGTTTTATTTTGAGTACCTCCATCTCCTAACTGCCCTTCCTCATTTGACCCCCATGTATACAAATCACCATTCTCTGTGATTGCAGCCACCCAATCAGTAGGGAAAATCATCACTCTGGCTACATTAGAAATATTCTGGGTTTTTGCCAGATAATAATTAAAACTACCTGTACTATTTGTCCCTGTCTGCCCATAGGAATTTACCCCACACATATACAGATCCCCATCATTTGTTATAACAGCTATGTTAGTCCGACCCATCTCTATACTTTTCGCATTTGCAAAAGCAGGTTTCTCTATTTCAAGCTTGTATCTGTCTTTCTCTGTTCCATCACCTAACATCCCCCTTGCGGCTCCTCCCCATGTATAGACTTTTCCATCTGTCGTAAGAATCATCGTATTATACTCGCTTATTTTTACATCTGCTACTCCTTCCATTATCAGTTCTGGTTTGTTACGGTTCGTTGTATCACCCGTCCCAAGCTTTCCATAACCATTATAACCCCAGCTATACAAACGATTGCTCAATGTTACAGCTGCTATAGTATTATATGCGACAGCTATCTTATCTACCTTTTCAGATAATGGTAATGGCACTTGCATTGGAACTGTAGAATTAGATAATTCTTTTTTATCCTTTCCTTGTCCTAATTGCCCATAAGAATTATCTCCCCATACATACATCCGCCCATCATTTGTGACAGCTGCCACATTACCATTTCTATAATATTTATCTCGTTGGACATCTTTTACATGTTCCAGAACTTTTACTGGATTTTCATGTCGGATGGTAGTACCATCCCCTACAACACCATTTTCATTATTACCCCATATATACAAATCTTTATTTTCTGTTTTTAATACCCAATTATTGTATGAATCAAAAGCTATATTGGTAGGAAAACTCTCTATATCAGCCACCTTCTGCCCTGCCCTTAATGTTCCTTTCATTTTTCCCAAAATAATTGGCACTTTTAAGAAATCTTCATTCACATTGCATGACACAGAACCTGCATGCGGCATACCGTCTTTATCCAGATAACCCGCATAAAAACATACGCTTCCTCTGGGCACTTCCATCTGAGCCGTCCCATCTGCTCCTGTCGTGACCGTACCTGCCCGGCTGTTCACACTGACTGCCGCATCCTTTACCGGCTTTTTCTCCGCATCCAAAACCGTGACCGTCACCTGTACTTCACCTCGGTGAGGACATTTACCAAAACCGAACTCTTTATACTTGATTGAATAATAAAAATCCCCCAAATTTATTTCAGCCAGTATCGCATTGTCTATATTAAACTGTTTATCCAAATCAATATCCAGAATTTGAAACAGTAAAACTCTTCCACTAAGAGGAATTCTCAGAAAAAAGTTTCCGGATATACACTCTCTCCCACAATCATGCCCAGAGATATCCTCAATTATAGATCCTTTCCCTTTCGCGCCACCATATATACCTGTGTCTAGTTCTGCATATGCCAAATAACCCATCACAGCCACTTTGGGGTTAAAGCGAACTCCAATAATTCCTTCCAATTTTGCATCAAGGCTAAGTGAATGCTTTTCATAATCCCAATAAAATCCATTTTTATTTATATTCCCGGCTCGTATGCCAATGGTTAATCCTCTTTCTACTATATTAAGCTCTCCTCTAAAAGAAGCTTTAAAGACAAATTCCGGCAGATAATTTATCTCCAAAACAGAAGTTTTAATCTCAAGAGCCGGACCAGAAATCAAAGGATAAGAAAGCTCCACATCTACTTCCACATTGCCTTCAACCCCCACCGTGGATGATATAGCCAAATCCACATAGCCCAAAAGGTGCAGTACATCAAAATAATATTTAACTTTTATTTCTACACCGAATCCCAGTGTTAATTCACCATTACAAGTTGCCTTCACATGTTCTCCATTGACTTCCTTGAAAATTTTTTCAAGATCCAAAGAGAACCGATCTGGTGCCCAAGAATGAGACCCTTCTCCTTCTGCTTCTCCAAATGCATAAGCCGACGCCGTACCACGTCCCATATATGTAATGCCCTCCGCACACATATCCTGAGTGATCTCACTTGCTTCCGCATTTCCAGCAATCTCGTCTATTTTAATATATTGGAAAACATCTTCCACGCTTAGCTCATCCGGCGAGGCAACAACTGTCGCTATCATCCCCATCGACGCATCTTCCTTTATATCAATGCTCCCCACTTTTACAAATAAAAATGTATTTGTCTCTTCGTCCCAGTAGGAAAAAATATCCCCCGTTTTTAAAGCACGCATACTTTCATCCGCATGGGCAAATGTATATCTGCTGTTCGTTTCATCATACCCAACAAATTCATTTACCTTATTACCGCCTGCATCTATCTCTGCCCTTACCAGTATACTGCTTTCATTGACCACAACGAAATTAGTCGTAGTGTCTTCATCCAGGTTTACTACCTGTCGCTCGTCAAAATCGGACACTCCTTTTTTCAGAAACTGTTGCATCATAGCCGTATACATATCCGACTGGTATTCTTTACTCAACGGACGTAGACTATCTGTGGCGACCAAGTATCCCTTAACCACAAAATATACCGGCATCTCCTCAATTTCAAGCGGCACACTAATTCTGTTCTCTCTTTCCTCAACTAAAGCAGAGCCAAAGGCCAGTGGCTTATTGCTGCCTTCTTCATAAATACTGACAACCACAGAACAACTTCCGGAAGCAAAAAACTTGACTTCTGCTATATTCCCGGATACCTCAATCTCTGATATGTGATAAGCTGCCTGTATTTCTTCCTTTTCCTCCTGCGCTGCGATCTCCAATTCATCCATCAAAAGATTCCCCAAGCCATTGGCTGCTTTTACAGACAGATTGTCTTCCGTAACAACCGAGACCTCCGCTTCGTCCGTCTCTGGCTGGCCTCCTGCAGAAGGGATCTCTTCATCTGTCTTCTCCTGCTCTTCCGCAGGAAAGATTTCTTCTTCCGCCATACTTTCTTCATTAAGCATGTCATCATCTATAAAATCAACGTCGTCTGGGGAACTCTCCATCTCTTCTTCCTGCGGCAACTCTACAGCCAAGACTGCCAGATCTGTATCCACAAATACTATAACAATCGCCAATAGTACACATAAAAATTTTTTCATCCGTCTCTTTCTCCCTTACAAAATTATTATTCAAAACTATAATTCACATAGCCAATTTCTGATTTTTATTTATGCCAATCACAGGACTGCAAGATATCACGACAACAATGTCAATATTATCAGGAAAAAGCCGCTCAGCTGATATACCTAAATATTTTAATTATTTACGGATCCTCTCTTTGCTGTCTTTTGCTATGATAATCTGTCTTTCCGCATCGTCCCCTTCTTTGTCAATCGGAGCTATCACTTTCTCTATATACCACCTTTTCCATACTTGTAAAATCCCCCTCTCCTAATGCAATATTTGTCATCAATTTCAAAACAGATTCCTATATATACTCCAACACATACACCGCCTTAATAACGATTCATCCCTCCCATACTTTTATTATTGCAAAAGAACCTTTATATTTTAAAAAGTGTACTTTTACAAAATATCCATTTTATTCCATATATACAAAAAAACTGTTGAAAAATAGCATTTTTGATGATAAAATGTCAACAAATTATAAATTTTGTAAAAGTACACCTTTACAAATTTCATCATTTTCGCAAAACAGCATCCTCAAATCTTCTGGCTTTTCCGTAAAATGTACCAACCGGCATTCCGCAGGCGTCGGCGGCCTGTTGGAGTGTTATTTTTTTCCCGCGCCAGTCCTGATGTATCTTTTTAAAATTATCGGGATATGGAATCTCCGGACGCCCGAAACGGATCCCTCTGGCTTTCGCCGCTTTAATCCCTTCTGCCTGACGCTGCCGGATATTCGTCCGTTCATTCTCCGCCACAAAGGACAATACCTGCAGAACTATATCGCTCAAAAATGTCCCCATCAAATCTTTACCTCTTCGTGTATCCAGAAGCGGCATATCCAGAACCACGATATCAATCTCCCTCTCTCTGGTAAGAATCCGCCACTGTTCCAGTATTTCCTCATAATTACGCCCCAGGCGGTCTATGCTTTTGACATAAAGCAAATCCTCTTTTTTCATTTTCTGCACCATACGGCCATACGCCGAACGGTTAAAATCCTTACCGGACTGTTTGTCCACAAAAATATTCTGTTTCGGGATTGATAATCCCTGAAAAGCCGCTATCTGTCTGCTTTCATTCTGATCACGGCTGCTGACACGCGCATATCCATATATATTTGCCATGGCTGCTCCCTTCCTGCCAGGATGGGAACTGCCTTTCCCCCTGACAATTTTTTTATACACACTATAACAGTAAAAAAAGACAAACAAAATAGAGCTGCTTCACTCTATGGCAATGAAACAGCTCCACTTTAATTTTGTAAAAATTTATTATGCAAAAAATATTCTGCATCTTCATCATAAGTACACGGAAAAGGAAAGCATCCGTTTCCATACTCATTTCCCTGTCTTCCATTTTTATTTAAGTTGTTATTACGTTTTTGACAAAACGTAGAATGAACCGGATTTTTGTACAAGGCCGGGAATGTCATTGCCGGCAGTGCAGATGAGTATTTCCGCTGTAAGTCTTTATGCAGCCTTTGTATAATCAACTACAGCAATTTCGGTTAATGTATTTTTTAATTTTTCGAGAATGTTTTCGATTTTTTGAAGTGTTACACCATTAAGATATTCTTCTCCGCATTGTGTACATTTTGTACAGGGGACATTTTTTATGATAATGTAACATCCATTGTGTTCAGTCATATAGGTAGTGGTATCTTTTTTGATATCGCCTTTACAAGCAAAACAGGTCATACATGGGTCTCCTTTCTTATTTTGAAATTATTTTCCCATTTATTCTTATCTGGATAATATGCGGTGATAATCCAAATTGTATTCAGGTCGCTGCCAACTACAACATGCAAGAATCGCTGTTTTAAAGAAAAACCAAGGACCAGACAACTGGGATAAGGATAATCGTCAGGATATTGCTCTATTATTTCTCCATTATGGATGCATGCCAGAATGTCATTCAGGCAAATATTTCGCTGTTCAAGTCGTTTGGCAGCATGTGTGGTGATTTCGATATTTTCTGGACGACATATTTTGTGCAGATCATTAATATCCAACTCCATAATCATAAATCTCCCTTCCCTATTACCCTGTCAACTCAGCCCGATATTCCTTCCCGGCACATGCGGCGTTCACTCTCCTCCAGACTGTTGCTGATCTTCTCCAGCTGGCTTTCAATCACACACAGGCAGCCGACGCCGTGGGAATCATTCAGGCTGTCAAAGCCGAGCATCATCATATGCACCGCTTCCTCCAGGTCTTTTAAATCATACTGTATTTGTTCCAAAAGCATATCCATACTGTTACCTCCCGTTTTATCGTATCTGTCTTTTTCTTAAAGAGTAACATATGGCAATGACCTTTGCAACTGTTTTTAGAATTTTTTCTTCTATTTTTTATTCCATGCTGACAGTGATCCGTTCCCCGTCCGACCGGGTCACCACGGTCTTTCGGGAGGTATCCCATACTTCTGTCTGTTTTTCCTCCAGAAGTTTTAAAGTCTTTTTTTCCGCAGGATTTTTTTCGGAGCAGCAGATCACGGTCATATCCGGATCGACCGCATCCAGAAAATCCGTCAGCGCATCCTCATATTTTCCGTGATGCGGCAGTTTCAGCCAGTCATGCCGCCAATCAATATCCTCTGACAGCATCTGATCTATTCTCACGCCTTCAACGTCTCCTGCAAATAAAAATTTTTCGGCACCGTAAGTAAGGCTTGCCACCAGGGACATGCCGTTATCGTATTCCTCGTCCGTATCCATGATTTCCCCTGGATTTTCCGCGGGATATATCATAAATGTCATATTTTCCGCAAAAAACTGCTCAGGCGCCGCCACACGCCTGACATCCGGATGGCCTTTAAGGCTCTCTAAAAACGCCCGGTATTCCGGCCTGCTGCCTTCATAATCCGGCATCATAACCGAAGAGACTTCCATATGTTCTACAAGGCAGGCAGCTCCTCCTACATGATCTTTGTCAAAATGGGTGATCAGCAGCAAATCCACTTTCGCAGCACCGCGACTTTTCAGCTCCTTTACCAGATATGCCCCGTCGTCTTCCTCTCCGGTATCAATCACGACCGTACGGCCGCCCTGCTGCACGATCAACGCGTCCGCCTTTCCCACCGGCAATGCCGTAATCGTCAGCTGCCCGTTTTCCTGCGCGTGCCACGCGCCACGAACCAGACCCCGGAAAGCGAGCAGCGCCAGAATCAGGGCGAGGCACGCCAGCCGTCTCTTTTTACTGTCCATACAGTCTCCCTTTTATATCAGTCCTGCTGTGTGGCTGCCGGATTCACATGCACCATGCAGTGCTTCACCTCCGGAAAATGCGTCTCAATCGCATTGTGTACCCGCTCCGCGATCTCGTGTGTCTCATATAAAGTTCTGCTGCCGTCCGCGGCGATTTCCATATCCACATACATTTTCGCCCCGAACTGACGGGTCAGAAGCCGGTCAATCCCCAATACGCCTTCCTGCGACAGAGTAATTTCACGCACTTTTTCTTCTGTCTCCTTATCGCAGGCTTTGTCTACCATCTTGTCGACGGCATCCATGAAAATATCATACGCCGCCTTTCCAATAAAAATGCTGATCACCACACTGGCAGCAGAGTCCAGAATCGGATAGCCCATCCGTGAGCCCGCAATGCCGACAAAAGCGCCGACAGAGGACAAAGAATCCGAACGGTGGTGCCAGGCATCTGCCATCAGCGCGCCGGAACGAATTTTTTTTGCCGCCGCCCGGGTATACCAGTACATCCACTCCTTGGCCGCAATGGAGATGACTGCCGCCGCCAGAGCCATAATGCCCGGAATGGGCAGCTCTTCATAATTGCCCTGCAGAACCGTTTTAAGCCCGTTGATGCCGATGCCCACGCCCGTGGCAAAAAGGATGGTCGCCAATATGATAGAAGCGACGCACTCCAGCCGTTCATGCCCGTAAGGATGATTCCGATCCGACGCCTTTCCTGAGATACGTACGCCGACAATCACGATAATCGTGCTGAACACATCCGAAGCCGAGTGAACCGCGTCCGAAATCATGGCACCGGAGTGCCCTAAAATCCCCGCCAGCAGCTTCCCGGCAGACAAAAAGATATTGATCCCAATGCTGACCGCCGACACACGCATGGCAGTTTTCTGATTCTCCATATCCATATTTGCTGCTTCCATATACCTGTCTCCTGATTATAATTCTGTTTCAATATTTTTGTGTTTCCCGTTAGTATAACACAGCTTTCCGGTTTGTGTTATTTAATCTTTTTTAAAGAATTGCATATTCCTCTGGCATTTATATGCAAAATCTGTTAGAATAAGACTCGGTGATGAAATGAGTACAAAAAAACAAACAACACAAAGGAAAAAACCACAAAATTCCAACCGTTCCGGTTCTGCCCCCAGGCGCAGGCAGAGCAGAAAAGCCCGTCAAAGGCGGCAGAGACTTTATCTGGCCTTAGGGCTTGGCATCGGACTGTGTGCCTGTCTCCTGATCTTCAGCATTTACAAGCTTGGCTCCATCTTCCTCGGATATCAGTCCGGCAGCAAAGAATATACGGAGTTACAGCAGTATGTGACCGCGGAAGCTCCCCTGCCCGACGAAACGCCGGCGGATGAGGAAGATTCTGAAGCACGTGCTTCCAGGATCGATCTTGCTTCTTTAAAAGAGATTAACTCCGAAGCAGTCGGCTGGGTCGAGATACCGGATACTGAGATCAGCTATCCGATGGCGCACACCTCAGATAATTCCTATTATCTGACGCACACGTTCAGCAATGAAAAGAACAAAGCCGGAAGTATCTTCGTCGAAACGGCCAATAAGTCCGATTTCAGCGACCTTCACACGATCATTTATGGTCATAATATGAAGAACGGCTCCATGTTCGCAGGACTTAAGAATTTCAGCAAAAAAGATTACTGGGAAGCTCATCCTTATGTCTATATCGACCTGGAAGACGGCTCTCACTGCTATGAGATTTTTTCCTGCCATGTAGCTCCTGTGACCGATATCACATACACGATCGGTTTTGCGCCTGACGATACTTATGCTTCCTTCCTGGAAGAGATCACGGCATCTTCAGAGTATGACACAGGCGTAGAGGTAGGTGTGGACGATTATGTTGTCTCCCTTTCCACCTGTACCAACGGCGGCAAAGACCGCTTCGTCGTACATGCAAAGAAGCTGTATTGACAAAAATCCTGCGGATTTTACAAAGGCTGCCGTATTTTGCGGCAGCCTTCCTGTTTTTCCCTGCAAACAGCCTTCCTTTTTGAATTTTCCTGTGGTAAAATAGTGCAGATAAATACTCTGCCAAAGGGGTCTGGTTATGAAAACATATGAAACATGCCGGAAGGCGTACCCCGTCTTCCTTTATAAAAACTATGATATCCAGGATACCGCGGACGAACTTCTGGTTACTTACCATTTTGAGATTCCCGGACTTTCGGCCTTTGCGCCTGCCTGGCGCTTTCCCAAAGAAAACAGGCAAAGCCTGTCGGTTCAAAAAAACCGTACTTTGCAGGCCATGATTTTTGGGCTCGGTATGGTAGAGCTTGTCAGCTACTGGAAGATCGCCTGCCCGCCGAAAGTCGTCGTATCCGCAGGACCGCTTACCAGAGAACAGGTCTTATGGTGGAAGGAACTGTATTACCTGGGGCTTGGAGAGTTCTTTTATACCAACCATATACAGGCAGACCCGGATGGTTTTATGGACCTTACATCCGACGCGCCTGATTTTACAGGTACAGAACTGCCCTGCCCCGCCCGGGAAGGCTTCCTGATTCCCGTAGGCGGAGGCAAGGATTCCGCCTGCACCATCGAAATGCTAAAGCAAAGCGGCCACCCGCTGAAAACCTATATCATCAATCCCAGGGGTGCCACTTTAAATACCGTCACGGCATCCGGACTTTCCATGGACAACAGCATCCATGCGGGGCGGACACTGGATCCGAATATGCTGTCTCTGAATAAAGAAGGCTATTTAAACGGCCACACGCCTTTTTCCGCGCTGGTCGCCTTCTCTTCTTTGATTACCGCGTATCTGCACGGCCTGAAATACATTGCCCTCTCCAACGAATCCAGTGCCAATGAAAGCACGGTAGCGGGAAGTATGGTAAACCATCAGTATTCCAAAAGCTTTAAGTTTGAGAAAGACTTTCACGCGTACGAGGCAGCATATATACGAAGCGGCATTCATTACTTCAGTATGCTCCGACCTCTTTCGGAATTTCAGATCGCGGCATATTTTTCCGAAGCCGAAGCCTACCACCGCATCTTCAGAAGCTGCAACGCGGGCAGCAAACAGGATATCTGGTGCGGACACTGCTCCAAGTGCCTGTTCGTGTTTCTGATTCTGTCCCCGTTCTTAAGCCATGCATATCTTACAGACCTGTTTGGAACAGACATGCTGGAAGATGCGTCCATGAAAGACTGTTTTGAAAAGCTTGTAGGCATGCAGAACGAAAAACCGTTTGAGTGTGTGGGAAGCAGAGACGAAGTAAATGCCGCCGTCTGCCTGACGATCGAACGTATGGAACAGGAAGGTGAAAAGCTTCCCCTGCTCCTTGCCTGGTATCGCAGACAACCTGTATATACGGCTTCTTTCCCTTCCCGGCACGCCTTTGACCGTTACTACGATCCGGATCATCTGCTTCCGGAGGAATGCCTGCGCATCCTGACCGGAGAATGTTATGGAGGAACACTGCCTTGCTGACAATTCTTGGAAATCTTATCGCCAAAAAACATATACTGATTCTTGGATACGGAAGAGAGGGAAGATCTACCCTGCACCGCGTCCTGCAGGCAGGAGGCTTTGCCTCTGTCACGGTGGCGGATCAGTCAAGTGTCGTACCGGAAGACCCGAATGTGCAGGTACTGTCCGGTGTCTCTTATATGGATACGCTGGATCAGTATGATCTGGTGTTTAAAAGCCCCGGCATCGTCCTTCCAAAGAATCCCACGCAGTATACCTGCACATTCACATCCCAGATGGAAGTATTTTTTCTTGCCTGCCGGGACCGCATCATCGGTATTACAGGCACCAAAGGCAAGAGCACGGTGACAACGCTTTTATACCATATTTTAAAGGAGAATAAAAGAGATGTAGTCCTGGCAGGCAATATCGGCATACCGGCGTTTGACATTCTGGAAAAGATCGGCCCCGATACCCGGATCGTCTGCGAGCTTTCCTGCCACCAGCTGGAATATCTGAACTTATCCCCGCATCTTGCGGTCCTCCTGAATCTTCATGAGGAACATCTGGACCACTACGGAACCATGGAACGGTATATCCGTGCCAAACAGCAGATCTATCTGCACCAAAAACCTGAGGATAAACTTATATGCGAACTGTCCGTTCTTCCCCGCAAAGGAACCTGCCGGTCCCATATCTACACGGTTTCCGACCGCTTCTCCACCGCGGATGTAGTTCTGAGCGGTACCAAAATCCGTTTTGAGCAGGGCGATTACCGCATCCCTGTACAAAAGATCCGTCTGCTTGGTCACCATAACCATATAGATATCGCTTTCTGCTATGCCATATGCCATATGCTGGGATTATCCGATGCGGAATTTGACCAGGCGCTTAGGACTTACCAGCCGCTCCCCCACCGTTTAAGCCTGATCGGAGAGAAAAAAGGCGTCCGCTATTATGACGACTCCATCTCCACCATCTGTGACACCACAATCCAGGCTTTAAAAAGCGTCCCAAATGTAGGTACGGTACTGATCGGCGGTATGGACCGGGGCATCGAATACGGCGAACTGATCGAGTTTCTCTCAGAGAATCAGGTGCCCCATATCATTCTGATGGCCGATACGGGAAAAAGAATTTATCATGAAATTCTTACAAACTATCCGGATTTCTCCGGGCCTGAGAGGCTTATACTGGTAGATACCCTGGAAGAAGCCGTCCGGCAGGCAGAAAGAATTACTGCGCCTGGAACCGCCTGTATCCTCTCCCCGGCTGCGGCCAGCTATGGCTTTTTTAAAAATTTTGAAGAGCGGGGAGACGCATTTGCAAAACTTGTGTTTTCACACTGACCCACAATGGAAGGAAAAATGATTTGCTTTTATTGCCGTTTCCTTCTATAATAAGAGTGTTGAAAAAATATATTTATTTCGAGGAGATTTACAAAAATGGAAGAAAAAATGACAATGGATGATTTATCTGAAGAACTGGAAGCCTCCTGCCAGGCTGCAGAGGAAAGCGAAACGATTTCTGAAGAACTTGATCCCGTATGGGCAACCCTGAAGGAATATCTGGCAGAAAAAACCGAACTGACCGTAAAGATCGGCGGTGTCGTCAATTCCGGCGTAATCGCTTATGTGGAAGGAGTCCGTGGCTTTATTCCCGCATCCCGCTTATCTTTAGAGCGCGTGGAAGATTTAAACGAGTGGCTGCACAAGAAAGTCAAAGTCCGCGTGATCACTGCCGACGCCGCAAAGAAACGCCTGGTGCTTTCCGCCCGGGAGATCCTGCGCGAGGAAGAAGCGCGCAAACGCCAGGAACTTTTCGATCAGGTGCAGGTAGGGGATGTTATGGACGGAACCGTGGAATCCCTGAAAGACTACGGCGCTTTTATCCGCCTGTCCAACGGTCTGTCCGGACTGGTACATGTGTCCCAGATCTCTGACAAGCGTATCACTACACCCGACAAAGTACTAAAGATCGACGACGAAGTCAAAGTAAAAGTCATCGCCATTAAAGACGGTAAACTTTCTTTAAGCATGAAAGCGCTGATCGAAAAACCGGCAGAGGAGCACACAGAAAAAGATTTCCGGATGCCTAAGAGTGAAAATATTTCCACCAACTTAGGATCCCTTCTGGCGAATCTGAAACTGTAACATGATTGTGACAAATATTTCATATAATCTGTGGTATGATGGGAGGTACAGGAGGCTTCAGCTATGAAAAACGAACGACACAAACGCAAAGAATCCTTTTCCGTACTTTTGATCTCAAATATGGGCCGGAGCAGCAAACAGTTTCATATCTCGCTTTTTGCCCTCCGTCTGATATTTTTTATACTTCTTTTTATCTGCGTTGCCGCAGGATGGCTGACCTATGAGTTTGTTGCCAATCACCGGGTCCAGAGCACACTGCGCGAACAGATCGCGACGCAGGAAGATACAGTCAGACAACTTACTGAAGAAAAAGAGGCGTTAAACGGCGAAAAACTGGCTCTTTCGCAAGAAAATGAGACACTTAAGCAGGAAGCCGCCAAAAAAGCAGAAGAAGAAGCTGCCGCAGCAGCAGCGGAACAGGAAGCAGCTGAACAGGAAGCCGAAGACGAATCCTCCACTCCTACCAGGTATCCCTTCTCGGGCGCAAGCGTACTAAGATCCAATTATTCCGATGAACAGCCTTATCTGTCCGTCAATACTTACGCAGACTGCGCTGTGATCGCCGCCGGCAACGGCACGGTGGTTTCCGTTAGATCTGACGATACCTGTCCGCATATTATTGAAATACAGCATGGAAGCGGCCACCTGACACGTTATATGTGCCACGGGGAAGCTCAGGTCGAGACAGAAGAAGGCGCGGAAGTCCAGGCAGGCGATACACTCTTTACGGTCACTGCCGACGAAACCCAGGTAGACTACCAGATCACGGTAGACGAGGCTCCCATAGACCCGCTCTCCATCATTGACGCAAAAGGGTAATACAAGGAACTTATAAACAACTTTAACAGGAGGACTGTTTCATGCTAGGCAGTAAAAGCAAAAGCACCGGCGCCCCCATAACGGAAAGCCAGCAGAAGATCGGAACGATCATCGGGCCGGGCGCAGTCTTTAACGGCGACCTGACAGCGCCGGAAGCCATTCGGGTAGACGGTTACATCTACGGAAACTGCACCTGCGACAAGAACCTGATCCTTGGACCGGAGGGCCAGATCAAGGGAAATATCAGCGCACAGAACATCGTGATCTCCGGAAAGGTAGAAGGCGATATCTGCGCCCAGGAAAAAATGGAGATTCTTTCCACAGGAAAGGTCACAGGCGATATTACCGCCAGATCGCTTGTAATAGACGAAGATGCGTATTTTGACGGACGGTGTACCATGACCACGGTCGCCCTGGCCGATTCTCAGGCCAAAATCGCTGCAAAAAATCCCATGGAATCCGTTGCAATTCCTTCGGAAGAATCGTCAGACAAAAACAAATCAGACAAAAAGTAAGGGCTGCCTGTGGCAGCCCTATTTTTCTTTACTCATCCACAAAAATCCGTGACCTTCCACAGATACATCGACAAGCTCCATTTTTTCACCGCTGAAAAGCTCGGTCCAGACGCCCGGTTCATTCATCCATGCGGTCCTGGCTTCATCGGAGAAATTAAAAAGACCGATAAATACCTCTTCTTCATTCTCCCTTAAAATACCAAGGATCGCCTGATCCTTCACGTCATAAGTATAGACCGCCGCGCTGCTGTCAAAGACGCTTCTTTCTCTTCTGATCTTTTCCAGTTTAGAAAGTCCTGCGAAGACTTTATACTGAGACGTCTTCGGGTCCGTATTCTTAGCCGCAAGGTCCCAGCGGAATTTTCCCCTGTGAATATAGCGCGAATCCGCTCTTTTCTCTTCGTCCTCTTTATATGTATAATCGTTAAGCTGACCGATTTCGTCGCCGCTGTAAAGCATCGGTATCCCGGACTGGGTAAACATATACGCATGCAGCATCAGATCCATCCGGATGGCGTTGTTCAGTTTCTCCTCGTTCCTTTCATACAGCGCGCTCTCCATGCCGCACATGGAAGCGGTGGTTCCGCAGAAACGGGCATCCTGGGTCACCGGATCGTCGTTGTACAGCTCACCCCTGCTCTCACTGCCCTCCCAACTGCCTGTGAAATAGCGATTCAGGAAACGCTTATGGCTTACTTCCTCCATGCCCCAGGATCCCAGCGTGCCGTAGTCAAGCCCCCATCCGATGTCATCATGACAGCGAAGATAATTGAGAAACAGATAATCTTTGGGCAGGCTGTTCACAATGTCCATCTGCTTTTTCAAAAGACGGATGTCCCGGGTTGCCACGCTGTGCCAGGTCGTCGCCATGGTCGTCACATTATAAAGCATATGACACTCCGGCTTTTCCACCGTGCCAAAATACGGCACGACTTTCTCCGGTTCCATAACCACTTCGCCCAGAAGCAGCACACCCGGACATACGATCTCCGAGATGATACGCATCATACGCACGATTGTGTGTACCTCTTTTAGATTCCTGCACTTTGTTCCAAGCTCTTTCCATATATAAGGAACCGCGTCAATACGGATAATATCCATTCCCTGGTTCGCCAGATACAGGAAATTATACATCATCTCGTTAAAAACTCTCGGATTCCTGTAATTCAGATCCCACTGGTACGGATAAAACGTCGTCATGACATAATACCCCATATCATCCAGCCAGGTAAAATTGCCGGGCGCCGTCGTAGGGAATACCTGCGGAACCGTCCGGTCATATTCCCCGGGAACAGACGGATTATCATAGAAGAAATAGCGGCTCATATACTCTCCGTCACCCTGTCTCGCCCTTTTCGCCCACTCATGGTCTTCCGACGTATGGTTCATGACGAAATCCATACACAGGTTGATCTTTTTCTTATGACATGCCTTGGCCAGATCCGCAAGCTCTTCCATATTGCCAAGCTCCGGCTGCACTTTCCTGAAGTCCGCCACTGCGTACCCGCCGTCCGAGCGTCCTTTCGGAGACTCTAAAAACGGCATCAGGTGGATACAGTTTACATTACAGGAAGAAAGATAATCGAGCTTTTTTTTCACACCGCTTAAATTCTCTGCAAAATTATCTATATAAAGCATCATGCCCAGCATATCGTTCTTTCTGAACCAGCCCGGATCTTCCTCTCTTTCCCTGTCCAGATCCGCAAGCTCTTTATCCCTCTCCAGAGCAAAACGGTGTATGTTCTCACACAGTTCCGCGAACATGTCTCCGTTATTATACAGTTCCATATAGAGCCACCGCAGCTCATCATGGCGCGCGTCCAGACGTTTTTCAAATATTTCTTCTCTTTTCATTCTATAACTCCTTTTGCCTGAAATATAAACGCGCAAAATGGGGCTGCCACACTAAAAATATTCAGCGCGCAACCCCATCTGCCTGTGAAATCACATTGTCGTTATTTCCCTCTTATTTAACCGCACCTGAGGTTACACCTTCTACGATGTAGCGCTGCAAGAACAGGTACAGTATTAAGATCGGCAGCATCGCCAACAGCAGGGCCGCCATTACAAGGCCTATATCCGTGGAATACGTTCCATAGAATACCTGTGTCGCAATCGGAATGGTATACAGTTCCTTCCTTGCCAGTACAAGGCTCGGAAGAAGGTAGTCATTCCAGAATGCCATCGCGTCGATAATCGCCACGGTCGCAATCGTCGGCTTCAGCAGCGGGAATACGATCTGCCAGTACGTCTGCCAGCGGTTACATCCGTCAATGGTCGCCGCCTCCTCAAGAGAAATCGGTACGTTCGTATTGATCGCCCCATGGAACATGAAAGTAGCCATGGACAGCGAGAATCCCACATGCATGAATATAAGCGTCGCGCGGTGATTCAGGATACCGAAGATACCTCCGTACAGAGATACCAGCGGGATCATCAAAACCTGGAACGGAATGACCATAGACGCGATCATCAGTCCGAACAGGGCGCCGCATGCTTTCCACTTGTTGCGCACGATCACATAGGCCGTCATGGAAGCAAACAGGATCGTAAGAATCGTGGAACAAATCGTTATAATTGCCGAGTTTCCGAAAGAACGCCAGAAGTCCATCTTCTGCATGGCTTCGGGGAAGTTCTTCATCGTGAATCCATGGCTTCCGATCAAAGCCAGCGGATTTGAGGTAATATCTGCTTTTGTCTTAAATACGTTGATTACGACCAGAATGAACGGGAAGATAAAGCAGATGAACAGGGCAACCAGAATAATGATCTTGATTGCGTGGTTGATCTTTTTATTACGAGCAGCTCTTTCATTTGCATCCATTACGCCGACACCTCCGCTTTCTTACCAACGTATACCTGAAGTACACCTACTACCGCACAGACAACGAACAGGATCAGCGCCTCAGCCTGGCCGGTACCATAGTTCTTATATGTAAAGGCCTGATTGTACACATGCATGGCCGCCATAACGGAACTGTTAAAAGGCTCGCCTTTTGTCAGGGAAAGGTTTACATCGTATACCATGAAGCAGCGTGTGATGGTCAGGAACAGACACTGCACAAAAGACGAAACCATGAGGGGTACGGAAATATTCCATATAGTCTGCAGGTTTGTACAGCCGTCAATCTTCGCCGCTTCCAGCACATCTGCCGATACACTCATAAATCCTGCTACATAGATCAGCATCATATATCCGGCATACTGCCACACCGAGACGATGATCAGACAGAGCATGGCTCCGTTCGTCGTGGACAGCCAGGAAGTGGACAAAGCTCCCACGGAAAGTGATTCCCCAAGCGCTACAAACGCACGGTTAAACACGAATTTCCAGATATAGCCAAGGACGATACCGCCGATCAGGTTCGGGATAAAGAATCCTGCCCGGAAGAAGTTCTGTCCTTTGACTCCGCTGGTCACCAGAAAGGCAAGGATAAATGCCACCACGTTGACCAGTATAACAGCTATCACAGAATAGATGACCGTCCTTCCAAGGGCCTGCCAGTATGCGCTGTCCGCAAAGGTGGCCGCATAATTCGCCAGTGCAACGAAGGGTTTACTTTTTGACACACCGTCCCAGCTTGTGAAGGTCAGGTACAGACCATACAGGAACGGTACAATAACCACCGCCGCAAACACCACGGTCGTAACCCCGGCAAACATCATATACTGTTTGCACTTATAGGATGCAGTATTCGTATTCATAAATTCATATCCCCCTTCTGTGTCAATTACCGATATCCTTAATGTTCTACAGGAGCTGTGGATTTCCAGTAATTCTCGATCTCAGTTGCAAGACCTGCACGGTCAATCTGACCTGCCAGATATTTCTGCATGGAAGCGCCGCAGATGGAATAATGGTCATCCGGCAGATAATCATAGTTGGGGATCAGGTTTCCTGCGTCTGCAAATGTTTTTACAGAAGTAGATAACGGGTCAAGCGCTTCTGCGCTGATGTTGCTGTACGCCGGTACAAGGTTGCAGTCTTCTGTCAGGAACTTGTTGCCTTCCTCGTCCAGTACAAGCCAGTTCAGGAAATCTTTTGCAGCCTGGCGCTGTTCTTCGGATGTGCTCTCGGAAGAATCGATGAAGAAATACTTGGAACCGCCGCCTTCCATCTTCGCGTTGGTACCGTCGCTCGTATTCTGCGGCACTGCCATCATACCCATCTTTTCGCTGTAATCATATGCGCTGAGCATGGACCAGTCCCAGTTTCCTCCGAACATGAACGCAATCTCGCCTTCCGCCAGCTTCTGCTCTGCCACTTCACGCTCGGTAGCGATCGCCGAACCTGCCGCAAAGTTATATTTCATCATGGTATCAAAGTAATCCATTTTCGCATTGAACTTCTCATTGTTAATCAGATCTGCGGTTCCTTCGTGAAGCTGTGTGATATACGCTTCCACATCCGGCTGCTCTTCGTAAGTCTCGGAAAGGAAATGTCCAGCCAGAGACCAGTCTTCTTTCATGATACCGGTAGGTGTCTCCATGCCTCCTGCAACCAGTTTATCAAGCAATCCCTGGAATGCATCCACAGTCGCATAGTCTTCCGGCTTAAATTCTTCCCCGGTAATCGCCTCAATGGCCGTTGCGTTGTACATCAGCCCGCGGGCTTCGATACATACCGGAAATCCCATTACCTTGCCGTCTACAGAAATAGCATAGTCCGTATTCTGTACCCATTCCTGATCGCTTAAATCAATCGCATGCTCCGGCCCAAGGGAGTAAATATCTTTCGCATCTACCATGGAAAGCGTATAGGGATCGTTTGCAGAATATCTGGTAGCCAGGTGGGCCGCAACCGTATCGTTTGAATAGTAAACTTCTACGTCCACACCTTTTTCTGCGCTGTACTTCTCAGCCATCTGCACAAACTGATCCTGAATCTCACTCTTGGAGTTGAAGATCGTAATCGCTGTCCCTGATCCGCCCGAGCTTCCGCCGCCCTCTCCGTCAGAGCTTGCCGGAGCGTCTGAACCGCCGCCTCCGCAGGCTGTTGCCGAAACTGCCATCGCCGTTACGAGCATTGTCGCAAGTAACTTCTTTTTCATATCGTATCTCCTCCTTATGATTGAAAAAATAATTCCTTAATATGTACCCTAAAGGCATCCTTTTTGTCCTGGTGCAGAGGCGCTAGCAACCTCCGGCGGGCTTCATAAAAGCCTTCAGGTATATATCAGGTTTTTATGTGATTTAAATAGTATCACTTTTACCTTTGTATGTCAATCGTTTGTCATATTTTTTGTCATAGTTAACAAATTTCAGGGAATTATCATCATATTTTCCCCCTGATTTTTGTTGATTTTCAACAATATTATGGACAAACCTCTGTTTTCACCCGTTTTCGCATATGTCAATCAATTGATATATTTGTCATATCATTACATATTGATTGCTTTATATATTTATTTTTGTTACAATAGTCGCAATACATAAAAGGAGGCGCTTTTTATGGATCGCTTATTTAATCCGGACAACCCTTTCTGGCTGGGAATGGGGAAAATCTTTGATATTTTTGTATTAAATACACTCTGGCTTTTGTGCTGTCTTCCTGTCTTTACCATCGGACCGGCCACCACTGCGCTTTTTTACGCCATGATCCATCTGGTCCGCGACGAAGGCTTCCCGGTAACCCAGGATTTTTTCCGTTCCTTTAAACAGAATTTCCGGCAGGGTATTCTGCTGGGCATTCCGCTGACGCTGACGGGAGCCTTTCTGATGGCGGATGTGTGGATGTGCTACCGGGCGGGCACAGGCGTCTATACCTTTTTCATGGTATTTTTTGCCGTTATGTTCCTGCTGTGGAGTTTTATCACGCTGTACGCTTTTCCTGTCCTGGCGAAATTCGAGAAAAGCAATAAGGAGATTCTGATCTGGGCCTTTACTCTTTCTATACAGCATATTGGGCTGACGATCCTGATGCTGTTTGTCCTGGCGTTCGGGTTATGGGTCTGCCACATACTGCCCGGGCTCATTTTTATCGTCTTCGGACTTGTATGCGAATTTCAGTCCGTGCTGATCGCTTCTGTTTTCAAGCCCTGGCTGCCCGATGTTCACGCAGGCGAATCTATGGAACCGCTTTCATTTATTCTTGAGGATGAGGAGAAAGAGCATGAAGAATAAAGAACCGTCCGTGTTCTTACAGGAAGTACGCCGGGATCTTTACACTTTTAAGAGACTTTCCGGAAAGAAAAAGATCGGATTTATCTGGGATTATTATAAATGGTATATTTTAGCCTTTCTTTTTGCGGTTGTGACCGTATGTACGTTTGCGCACATGCTCTGGGAAGGGCAAAAACCCTGCCGCCTGCGGGTCTGTGTGGTATTGAATACCGAAGACAACTGTAAAGCCTGGTTTGACCGCTTTACAGAAGCGCTTACTTCTGACGGCAGGCCCGGAGCCGTGGATGTGAATCTGGACCAGCCTTTTGACTATGACAATCAATATTATTATGTGCAGGAAATGGAGGTCATGACGACGATATCCTCTCTCCGTATGGACGTAGCGGTCTGCGGGCCGGATCTGTACAGTTACCTGCTGGCGCTGAATGCATGTATGCCGCTGGAAAAGGGGATGTCAAAAGAACTTTTTTCCATACTGGAGGATGAGGGACGGCTTGTGTATGACACCGCCAATCTGACGGCGGACAAGGACGGATATGTGGACCCGGCGGATGGGATTGAAGGGTATTACGCGGTGAATCTGGAAGGGACTGAATTTGAGCAGGAATATAATCAAAGTGAAAACAGGGAACCGCTTTATGGGGTGATTATTGCCAATACAGAACATTTAGAGGACTGTGAAGCGCTGGTGCGAAAACTGACAGAGTAATATTTTAAAACCAGGCACTGTGACAAGAGAGGGGAACAGCCTGTTACGCTGTTCCCCTCTCTACCAGGCGCACCGGAAGCACGGTCCTTCTTGGCACCATTTTCCCCGCCACCGAATCGTCCAGAAGCCTGACCGCCGTTTCCGCCATCTCTTTGATCGGCTGATGAATCGTAGTCAACTGCGGCGTTGTAAGGCTTGCAAGATTTACATCATCAAAACCCACAATCTTCATATCTTCCGGCACCCTTATGCCAAGCTTCCGGCAGGTCTGCAGAATCTGCGCGCCGATAAAATCGCTGCTTGCAAACACACCGTCCGTCTCGGGATACTTTTTCAGTATGTTATCCAGCAGTTCGTCATACCGCATATCGTTATACTGCAGCTCCTCTGTGGAAAATTCTTTATAAAACACTTTCCGCTTTTCACATATATCCCGAAAGCCTTCCGCACGCAAATCCGCCGGCATGGATACACTGTTAACATTTCCTATATAGAGCAGGTGCCTGCATCCGCAGGAAATCAGTTTCTCTGCGGCCATAGCGCCCCCCTGTTTATTGTCGCATTCTACGGATGCGGTTCCGTTCTCCAGAAAGCGCTCCATCGTAATAATCGGAACACCGATCCCTTCAAATACTTCCATGGGGACCGAACCGCTGCACAGAATAATTCCCGCCACCCGGTTCCCCACACAGGTGTTGACATACTCCACTGCTTTCTCATGCACACTCTGGGAGTTGAACAAAAGAATTTTATAACCTTTCTTATACGCCTGGTCTTCTAAATTACTGATCGTCTCCGCAAAATACGGATGACGAATATGAGGAACGATCAGGCCTATTGTGTTTGTACTTTTCCCGTGAAGTGATCTGGCCACTTCGTTGGGGTAATAATCCAGTTTTTTCATTGCGTCGCCTACTTTTTTGCGCGCATTGTCACTGATATATCCCCTGTTATTCAATACCCGGGATACCGTACTGGTAGTCAGGCCCGCCTCCTTTGCTACATCTTTCAAGGTCGCCATATACCATTCTCCATTTCTCTTACATTATTTCATAAGCTGCATAATCCGCGACGGCTTCCCTCGCCGTTTCAAATGCCATATCCTTTTCACGAAGGACAAACGCCCCTGTCTGCACACCTCCATCGAAAAACACTTCCAGAATCCGGTCATCAATCAGGAACAGAAACTCCCTGCATCCCGTACAGGTCTGCCAGGCCTCTCCATCCACGGCAAAAGTCCCGCTTTCCGGCGTATATTCCACAAGGCTTTTGTTTATTTTCCAGATATAGGGTTCCTGCGCTGTATCCTTCATATGCATTTCAATCAAAACTGCTTTTTTATCCCTCTTTGTCTGACAAACGATCTGCCCGCTTACGCGCTCCAGGGCGCCGCTTTCCATTTTCTCTGCGTGTTCTTTTAATTCCCTCACCGGCTTCTGAAGAAGCGCAAACCCTTTTGACGTCTTTTTACAGGACAGCTCCACCGGGATACCGTAGGCGCCTGTAAAAGTCCTGCCGTCGTTGGGCAGCCGAAGCCATGGGACAGAGATCACCCGGTCTTTTATGCCCGCATAGGTCTGGGCGGCATATGCGATACGATTGATATATGCGCAGTGTTTCACTCCGTCTGTGTGGAAACGATATCCGTCAAAGTCGCCCTGATAATAAAATCCGTCCGCGGACCAGAAAAACCAGCAGTTTTCTCCCGTTTCAGAGGTCAGAAGGAAAAGGTCCGGACACTCCCATGCATCCTGTAACGTAAAGCTGTCCGACTGCTCCCAGTGCATTAAATCCCGGGAACGGAAAATCGCAAAATCGTTGTCCTTCATAAAAAGCGACATCACATAAGCTTTGGACGCTTCATGCCAGAACACTTTGGGGTCGCGGTTTTCTTTGGCCAGTGTGGGCAGACAGGGACTTTTACATTTCACCAGGGTGCTGCCGCCGTCAAGGCTGTAGGCAATTCTCTGGGTAAATTCCAGATCTTTGCTCCACTCGTTGCCGCCGCCGGCCGCCGTGTAAAAGAACAAAAGCGCGTCCCTGGGCAGACCCAGCAGCTCACGCTCGTTGGTCAGCCCGCATCCGGAGAACATGACTCCGCTTTCGTCCGGAAACAGAACCGAATCCTCCTGGTTCCAGTGCAGAAGGTCCCGGCTGACAGCATGCCCCCAGGTCATATTATTCCATACAAGCCCGAAAGGATTATACTGAAAATACAAATGATACACGCCGTCTGCATAGACCAGACCGTTGGGATCATTGGTCCATCCTGTATGCGCGGCAAAATGAATCAGGGGTTTCTCCTGACGCGGCGCCTCCCGCTTCCTGCCGTTATAAATCCTGTCCGCATAAGAGGCAGGCATATCCGCCTGAATACTGACCCGTTTGCCTTTCAGCTCCTTTACGGGAATCTCCGCGTAATAATCGCAGGCAAAATTTTCCGTCCCGTCAATGGGAACTATAAATTCGTACAGTTTTTCAGGAAATCCTTCTTCATTTTCAAGACAGATCTCCATCCGCCTGTCTTCCTTATCCGCGCAGACCGGGATATACAGATAATCCTCCGTAATGGCCAATCTCTTTTCCATTGCTCATTTCCTCTAAACATTATAAATTCCGCAGCTCATATGACAATCGGTTGTCCTACTGCATATCACCAGTTTACCATATTCTCAGGCGGATAACCATACACTGTGAGCAATTTTTTCATTTCTTCCATAATCACGAAAAAAACACGTTTTATTTGTCAATTCTGATAAAATGCATCTGACGGGCGCGATATTCTCCCATCTCTTCCGGAAGCGGTATCCCGGCCTCCATCAGCGCGTCCGCGCCGTATATTTTTTTACTTTTCTGCTCCTCATACAGACTGCCCGGCGTCAGTCCTTTCAGGCGGATATACGTTGCGGGCATATTACCGTGCAGCTCCAGCATAACCGCGCTGACCAGTACTTCACTTCCGTCTTCTTTGATAAACTCCCAGGCGCCCGCTTTGTCTTGAAACGGGTCGGTCAGCCGGTAATACAGTCCACTGCGAATCAGCGGCTCAAATTTTCTGTATCTTTCAATCTGCCTGCGAACCTGCTCCCTTTCCACATCAGAAAGCGTCCTTACGTCCAGTTCATAGCCCAGCATGCCCGCCATCGCGGTCACCCCCCGGGTCTTAAAAGGAGTCACACGGCCCGTCTGATGATTCGGCACCGCCGATACATGAGAAGCCACTGCCGATGCCGGATAGCCAAAAGAGGTGCCGTACTGTATGCGGATACGATCCAGCGCGTCCGTGTTATCGCTGCACCAGATCTGAGGGGTATAATAGAGCATGCCCGGGTCGAAACGGCCGCCGCCGCCGCTGCATCCTTCCAGCAGAATATCCGGATACTTTTGCACCAGCCGCTCCAGAAAATCATAAAGTCCCAGCACATAGTCATGCATCACCCTGCCCTGATCTTCCGTACACCGGGAATAGCAGTCGGCCAGGCTTCGGTTCATATCCCATTTCAGGTACTCAATATTTCCCTGGTCCAGAATCCTGCACACTGCCTCAAATATGGCATCCACCACATCCTTCCGGGAAAAATCCAGAATCAGCTGATTTCTTCCCCGCACCGGAGGACGGCCGGGAGCCGCGAAAGCCCAGTCCGGATGCGCCCGGTACAGATCGCTGTCTTCATTAACTGCCTCCGGTTCAAACCAGATCCCGAACTTGATGCCAAGCGCATTGATCCTGCCAACCAGGCTCTCCAAAGATTCCCCCAGCTTTTCCTCATTGACATACCAGTCTCCCAGTCCTTTGTCGTCATTGTCACGTTTTCCGAACCACCCGTCGTCCATCACGATCATATCCATGCCCAGATCCGCCGCCTGCCTGGCAAGCTGATAGATCGATTCGCCGGTAAACTCAAAATAGGACGCCTCCCAACTGTTCAAAAGAATGGGACGGGCACAGTCCTTGTATTTTCCCCTGCACAGATGGGTCCTGAAACAAAGGTGCAGGTTCTGAGACAGCCTGGCAAGCCCGCTGCCGCTGCAGGACAAAACGACTTCCGGCACATAAAAAGTCTCTCCCGGCATAAGCGGATAGGAAAACAACTCGTCTGAAAGCCCCAGAAGGGCGCGGGTCTGGCCATACTGGTCCTTTTCCACCTCGCCTTTAAAATTCCCGCTGTACAAAAAGGACATAGAATAACATACGCCCGTGTCCTCCGTCGTATCGCGGCCTGCCAGGATCAGCATCGGATTGTACTGATGGCTGGATGTCCCCCGACGGCTTCCGATCACCTGCGCGCCGTGGGAAACCTTTGTCCGCTGCACATTGCGCTCCATCACATGGCGCCCGTAAAAACTGATCAGATCATATTCGCCGGATACCCAGTCCAGGCACGCCGCCTGGGCCTTTTCCAGATGGATTTTTCCTTCACATGCATTCTCAATGCATGCGCTTCTGGTTATAATATCCAGTTCCGGCAGCACCCCATACAGAAGCGTCATCTTTACGTTTGTAACCGGGTCTTTCATATAAATCCTCAGAGTCTGCGCCTCTGTCTCTTCCCCATAGACTGCAGGGAGGCCCGGAATACGGTATTTCCCGTCAGAAATATTGTGACTCTGGTAGCGGAAATCACATCCGTAAGACCCGTCCGCGTTTTTTATAACGACCGCGGGACTCCTGTAATCCCCTGTCCCCTGGCAGGGAAGCTCCTGGGGCAAAGCATCCATGGAATAGGTACGATCAAGCCCTGCATCATACGGATTACCTGAAAATCCCCTGTCTGCATAAGTCAGGAGATAATCCATGCATCCTTCGCTCCGGCGGCCATAATAAAGGTGCAGCAAAAATCCGTAACGGTCGATCTGCATCTGGTATGTGGTATTCCGGGTATGTATTGTAAAAGTCCTGTCCTGCTCAGAAAAAAATATACATTTGCTCACTTGGCAATTCCTCCTGCGGTTTATTAAATTTAGCCATACATCCGGCAGATGGCATCTTGCGACATTATACCATCCCGCTATCCCAAAGTCAAAAAAATATAAAAGATCCGGACTTTCCGGATCGGTATTTCAACGAAAAAAAGCGCATTTACGCGCTTCATCAGATCGGCGCGAAATGGTCCACATTCGCGCTGCATACGATGGCCTGGGCTTCCGTCTTAAGTCCGTGCTTTTCGTTGACTGCGTCCATGATCCGGTTGCGCAGCTCATTGGGAACGATGATAACCATAATCTCTTTTTCCGTCTGAAGAGAGATGCCATGATATTTTTCCAGCGCCTTCACGCCGCTCCATCTGGCGCGCAGAATCGTGCCGCCTCTGGCGCCAAGTTCCCTGGCCGTATCCAGTACTGTTTCCGTATATCCCTGATTTACGCTGATCAGGATCAGGCTGTGTTTGTTTTCAGAAGACATATGCGGTCTTTCCTTTCCTGTATCATGATTCTCTGTCTTAAATGTTTTTTCCAGAAATGTGTCAGTAATTTTAGGCACCGGTTCTTTTTTCGCTTTTTCTCCGATCGGAAGGCTTAACGCGGCGGCAATCATATTGCTCATGCCTGTCAGGGGAAGATCAAAAAAGATCCCTTTGGTATCCACGCTTCCCCTGAGTTCATTGCTCATCCTGTATACCAGTTGATCCATCAAAGATTCCGGCGCAATGCTTAAGACAATATCTTTGTCCCGGGACTCAAGCCCCAGAATGTCCATGATCTCGGAAGTGGCGGTCCCCCGCCCCACCGTCTGATAATGAAAACTTACGCCTTCCCGTTCATAAAGCCGGATCAGGTCTTTTCCTTTTCTTCGCTCCACAATAGAAACCATCAGTTTAGGACGTTTTGTCCTTGCTTCCATCTGTCCACCCGCTTTCTGTATCAGTCGTCAAAATACAATACGATATCTTCAATCTGCTCAAACTGGTCTTTTAAATACTTGCTTCTTGCATGTCTTCTAAGTTCGCTTGCAAGCCCCAAAGTCTGTATGGTAACAAGGGGCGTCATAGCCACCATGGCCACCACTCCGAAAGCGTCGGTCAGAAGATTGCCGCCCGCCGCCTCGCAGGCCCCCATGGCAAAAGGCAGAAGAAAAGCCGCCGTCATAGGACCGCTGGCAACGCCGCCGGAGTCAAAAGCAATACCTGTATAGATCTTTGGAACAAAAAAAGTCAGAAGGAGGGAAATCAGATACCCCGGAATCAGAAAATACAGGATCGGAATCCCTGTAAGAATGCGTAAAACAGAGATTCCCACAGAGACCGCCACACCGATGGAAAGTCCTGTCTTCATAGATCCGGCAGAGACAGAACCATTGGATACTTCCTCCACCTGCCTGGTCAGCACATGCACGGCAGGCTCGGCCGCCACGATAAAATATCCCATAAGCATACCGATCGGAATCAAAAGGTAATTATCTTTGCGCGCACCAATGGCCGCTCCTAAAAACTGCCCGGCGGGCATAAAGCCCACATTGACGCCGGTCAGGAAAAGCACAAGACCTGTATATGTATAAATAAGACCTCCGACAATCTTTAAGATTTTCCGCCGCCGGAATCTTTTTGTGCCTGCCTGGAATAAAAAGAGCATACCTGCGATGGGCAGAACTGCCGCCGCAACCTCTTTCAGATATGCGGGGAATGCCCGCACAAACTCCCTGGCGGCATCCACCGTTGTCTCGATTCCGGCGATCTCTTTCATCTCATACGCGGCAGAATCCGGCTGATAAAAGATCCCAAGGATCAGCACTGCCAGCACCGGGCCGATACTGCACAGCGCGACCAGGCCGAAACTGTCCTCTCCGGAATGCCGGTCGCTTCTAAGAGCCGCAAGTCCCACGCCCATGGACATAATAAAAGGGACCGTGACAGGGCCGGTGGTCACACCGCCGGAATCAAAGGATACCGGAATAAAAGATGCCGGAGTAAACGCCGCTGCCAGAAATACAATTCCGTAAAAAACGAACAACAGCCTGTTCAACGGAATCTCATAAAACATCCTGGCAATGGCTATCATCATAAAAACGCCGACACCTCCGGCTACTGCCAGGACGATCACCATATTGGGAATAGCCGGAACCTGTTCTGCCAGCACCTGCAGATCCGGTTCGGCCATGGTAATGATAACTCCAAAAACAAAACCTGACAGGATGGGCCAGACTGCTTTCCTGGATTTGCTCATTTCGATTCCCATTCCTTCTCCCATGGGTGTCATGGCCAGATCCGCGCCCAGCGTAAAGACACCCATGCCAAAGATCAGAAGGATCGCACCAAACAGAAACAACACCAGCGTACCCGCCGACACCGGCGCGATGGTAATGCTTAAAACCAGCACAATCGCGGTGATCGGAAGTACGGAAGCCAGCGACTCAAATATTTTTTCTCTCAGTTGTTTTCTCAATCCATACCGCCTTTCCGTTATGTAAACTGAATTCACTATACCGGAAAAACAGGCGGTTTGTCAATAAGACAGCGGTTAAGCTTCCGCTAAACTTTTCTACTGCTCCTGATAAAACCTGCATCCGCAGCGTCCGTTTTCTTTCACTTCATACAGAGCCTCATCCGCCTTTTTATACAGATCATCTGTAAATCCGCTTTTTGAAAAGGCTCCGCCCACACTTAAAGACACCTGGGGCAGCCCGTCGTCCGGATGCAGCAGCGTGTGATTCAGTTCCATAATCTTTTTCTCTATGACTGCGCTCAAATCCGCCGTCATGTTAGGCAGAATCACAGCAAATTCATCCCCGCCGATCCGCGCCGGATAGTCCGTGGCACGAAATCCCTCTTTCAAAAGCTTTGCCACTTTTTTAAGCACCTGGTCTCCGACCTCATGACCGTATCCGTCATTGACCAGCTTAAATTTATCCACATCAATAATCAAAAAGCCCATAGGGATCTGATTCATCCGGAACATGGTTTTTAGCTGGTCAAACCCGCCCCGGTTCACAATACCGGTCAATGGATCATGCTCCGCCTGATAACGCAGCATGGCTTCATTTGCATTTTTGACCTCAAAAATATCATTATAAGTCAGCGCCAGATATTTAAATTCATAAGACCCTGTGACCTCCATCATTTTTTCCTCTTTGATGCAGTTCACATGGACTTGCAGAGGTTTTATGATCAGCATAATAATCATGATAAACGTAGCGACCGTCTCCACAAACAGAATGCTGATCAATCTTCTCTGCATCGCCATCATGGATGCCAGTCCGGCTGTGTTGTCGAGCATTTTCTGGTGCGTTATCTCATGAATGCTTTCCATGGTACTGGCGACGCTTGCCGCAATCTGATCTTTGGCTTCCTGATATTTACTGCCGAAAACGATTGCCCGTGCCCTTTGCACCATATCTTCTTTACTTAAACCCTGATCTGCCTCTTCTAAAACAACCGACTGCACTGCTTCCGGCAAACCGGCTTCATCATATCCCTGCGCCTGAGAGATCAGCCGCATGGCGTAGATCTCATCCACCATCAGGTCATTGGAACGCTGAAGTGCTTCCAGAAGATACTCATATGCCGCATTGCCGTCATAATAAGTCTTTAACTGCTCCAGAGCCGTCTCTCTGCGTCTGGTATCATACACTTCCGTAAAGTAATTTTCCATATACTCAGGCTCCAGCGTTACTGTATAAAGGCGTGCCTGTTCCGTCAGATACGCAGACCCATCCGTCAGAAGCGCGCTGCTTTCTTCGCAGGCAATATAATCCTCCATAGAGTTATGTACTTCTTCATACCTGCCTGAAACACGGACGGTTGCCGATATCAGCAAAATATACAGAATGCAGGATATCAATATCATAACCATATTCACCGTACTGATCCGGACCCCTTTGATCTGTCTTTGTTTGTTCTCTTCCATAACCGTTCTCTCCATCTCTTTATTTTTCTTTTAGCAGTTCATAATAAAATATGTATTGCTGCATTACACCTTGAAATCCTTTGTACCGCCTGTGCGGAAATCCTCTTTTATAGTGTACTTCCAACACTTGGCGGATATGCGTGTCAACAGGAAAGGCTTCCAGATGATGCAGCGCAAAAAGGCAGACGCAGTCCGCTACCTTTTCTCCCACTCCAAACAGCTTTAAAAGTTCTTCCCGGGCTTTTTTATACGAAAGCATACGCACTTTTTCCAGACACACTTCCCCTGAAACTACGCTTCTGGCCGCCCGGACCACATATTTGCTGCGATAACCCAGATTACATGCTTTCAATGCATCTTCATCAAGCTGCGCAAGCGCCTCCGGCGCCGGAAAGGCATAATATACGGTTCCGTCCTTTCCGACACGGCGTTCCCCATAATTTTCACAGATATTCCGGATGCAGCGCCTGATTCTGGCAATATGGTTCTGCTGGGATATAAGAAACGACACGATCATCTCCCACAGATCCTGCCTGAGAATCCGGATACCGCCGCCGCAGGCTGCTGCCGTCGTCAGGTAAATATCCCTGGGGTTGAGCTTTTCTTTATAGAACCGGTAATCTGCTTCCAGATCAAAATATCCTTTCCAGAACGTCTCGAACTCCTGCTCGTCACACGAAAAGACGCAGCGCTCTCCCTCCTGTTCAAGCGTCAGATAGCGGTTATCTGCCAAAACCTCATAGCTGCCGTCCGAACGTTCCCTCATCCGGAAGCACTGTCCGGAGCGGCAGATCTGGGCAATGCTGAAATCAGTAATATATTTTTCCACCATAATGCCTGCCTGTCCGTTTTCTACTCTTTATTCTGATAAATCGAGCGCAAAAGGGCAATACCTGTGGATGTCTTAAATAATTTTTCTCTCGCAGTTTCAATATTCGCCGCCGAATATTTGGATTCATCCGCGTTTACCAGATAATCGGCCTCCAGAAGAATCTGATAGTCAATTCCGTCAACTGCGTCGATCGTATGGTGGTGGCCCACCAAAAAGACCACCCTCTTTATCATATCCTCCGGCAGACCGGTGTCTTTCAGGAAATCTTCCGCCAGCGCCGTCCCTTCCATCTCCTGATATTTGCCGTTGGTAGTCCCGTATTTTTTCCTGCATAACGGGCAGGCGATATCATGAAGGATCGCTGCTGTCTCTGTCGTTTTCTGATGCCAGGGGGAAACTCCCTCACATTCCCCAATGGTCTTTGCATAAGCGTATACTTTCAGAAAATGCTGAATATCGTGAAGGTTTCCATTGGAATACGCAATCATTTTCACCATAATCTCTGCTGTTGTCATTTCTTTATTCAATATTATCACACTCCCTTATATCTTTATGCTTGCCAAAAGACCCACGCTGGTCTGTCGCATGGGTCTTTTAGCAGGCATAAGAACGCCTTTCTTCTTTATTTATCCTACCGTTTTCGCATAATTCTGTCAATACCGTGAAATCATATCTTTCTATTTTTTTACTCAGTCCTTTTATTCTCAATTTCCATACTGCTCTTCTTCCATCGGAGACGGGCAAAAAGGTATTTTTATCCCTCAAACGGAAGATGCATGGTTGCATATTTTTCTTCCGTGGCGTTGTCGGCTGTATAATATTTCCTGGTTCCGTCCAGTTTTGCAATCTCTGCCATCTCTTCGTCTATCAGCAAAAAATCGAAAATATTGATATTATCGCGGATATGATCCGGGTTTTTCGATCCCGGTATCGTCATAAAGCCCATCTGGGTATGCCAGCGAAGGACGATCTGTGCGCCGCTTTTATGATATTTGTCCGCCAGCTTTGTGAAAATCTCTTCTTTTAAAAGCCCCGGATCACCATGTCCCAACGGATACCATCCCATGAGCTTTGTGCCGCAGGAGGCAAGACGTCCCATGATCTCTTTTTCCGTGCAGTACGGATGTGTTTCAAGCTGAATAACATGGGGCAGAACTTCGGCGGCGGCAAGAAGCTTTTCCAGTTTCTCATCATGCATATTCGATATACCAAGAGAACGCGCTTTCCCTTCTCTGTACGCTCTTTCGATCAACTGATAACCGGCTGTAAAATTGCCGGCGGGCTGATGAATAAAAAGAAGATCCACAAAGTCAAGCCCCAGTCTCTTAAGCGTATCCTCCACCGCGTTTTCTTTCTCATACAGCGTGGGCCAGATCTTGGTGGAAACAAATACATCCTCGCGCTTTACGATTCCTTCTTTGACCGCGCGGGCCAGTCCCCTGCCTGCCGCCTCCTCATTCATATAGGCATTGGCGGTATCAATCATACGGTACCCGCCTTTCAGAGCGGTATATACTGATTCCTCTGTATCCTCCGGGCTGATCATAAATGTTCCGATTCCAAGTACCGGCACCTTTACATTGTTAGAAAGTGTTACATATTCCATATGAGTACCTCCTGTCAGTTACGTTTTCCGAATTTGTTTACAGTGACAGTTTACATCGGCAGAAAAATAATGTACAATGCCAATATCGGAATCTACTATGTAAAAATCGTATACCAAAAAGAAAGGACATCCGTTATGACCGAGATACATCTGCTGGAACAGTTTGTTGCTTTTGCGGAATGCGGCACGCTCCTGGCCGCTGCCGAGCGGCTGCACACCTCCCAGCCCGCGCTGACAAGATCTATGAAAAAGTTAGAAGCGGATCTGGGCGTTTCCCTTTTTACACGCACCAAAAATCACCTGGCGCTGAACGAAACCGGACTTCATGCCGCCGAATACGCGCGCCGTGTGCTGGAAGCCGACCAGGACTTTGAAACCCGCGTAAGAGCCTTCGACCGGAGCCTTCATACGATATCCATCGGATTCTGCGCGCCGGTTCCTCAGACCGTACTGACTCCTATGATCAACAGCATTTTTGACGGAATGACGATCTCCGCGGATATGATGGACGACGCGGACTTTCCTGAAAAACTGGAAAAAGGAACCTACCAGCTGGCAGTCACACATTACAGGCCCGAAGGCAGTCTTTTTCACAGCAAAAAATGCGGGCATGAAGATCTTTTTATCTCACTGGCGCCCGGAAATCCGCTTACTTTTTATCCGAAAATCCATCTAAAGGATCTGGACGGCCTGTCTATCCTGCTGCTTTCCCGGATCGGCTTCTGGGCAAACGTCCACAGAGCCAAAACACCGAACTCCAACTATCTCTTACAGATTGACGGCATGGCTTTTGCCGAACTGGTAACGAACTCCTCATACCCGGCCTTTTCTTCCAGCTATTACATCAGGCGCAGAGATATTATCCCCGGCAGAGTCAATATCGCCATTGCAGATCCGGAATGCCATACTGATTTTTATCTGGTGTGCCTTGCATCCGAAAAGAAGAAATACAAGGCACTGTTTGACATGGTCACGGAAAAAACAATCCAGTAGCAGGCGCAGCAGCCGTTATTTCAGTAATGGTACTTTTCCTTCTTCGCGGCAATAAACAAAGCCGTCATAATCGCCGCTACCAGCTCCGCCGCCACCACGGATAACCAGATTCCGTCTATACCGAAAAACAACGGGAAGATCAGCACAGCCGCCGCCTGAAACAACAGACTTCTCAGAAAAGAGATCAGGGCAGAAGTCAGGCCGTCGTTTAACGCTGTAAAAAAAGAAGACCCGTAGATGGCGAGTCCGGAAAAGAGGAAGGAAAAAGAATAGATCATAAACGCTCTTTTGGTCATGTCCATAAGCGCCCGGTCATATCCCACAAAGATCCTTGCCAGCGGCCCTGCCAGCAACTCCGCCAGGCCAAACATAAGCACTGCAAAGACGCCAATGATCACATAGCTTTTTCTCAGAAGCCCTTTTAACTCCGAAGAATCTCCCGCACCGTAATGATAGCTGACCACAGGCGCCGAGCCCGTGGAATATCCGATAAAGATGGCAAGAAAGATCATGTTGACATACATCACAACCCCATAGGCGGCGATGCCGTCCTCACCGGCATATCTCATCAACTGAAAATTATACAGCATACTGACCAGGGAAATAGAGACATTGCTCATAAGCTCCGAGGAACCGTTGGTGCAGGCTTTTAACAGCGCTTTTTTGTCCATGTTTGTCCTGGTCAGATAAAGGACGCCGATATCGCGCCTGCAAAAATACAGGATCGGTATCAGGCCGCCGGCCACCTGGCTGATCATCGTCGCTGCCGCGGCCCCTTGCAGTCCCCAGGAAAAGACCGCCATAAACAGCGCGTCCAGCACCATGTTCATAATCCCGCACGCCACAGTGACAAAAAGTCCAAGCTGCGGCCTTTCTGCCGCGATAAAAAAGCTCTGGAACTCAAACTGGAGCATAAAAAAAGGCAGAGACAAAAGCAGTATCCTGGCATAGACCACGCAGGAATCCAAAAGTTCCCCTTCCGCTCCCATCCAGGCGGCAAGCGGGCGGATGAATAAAAAACCGGCCACGGCAAGAATCGCACCGCAGACCGCTGTGCTATATACAAATAAGGAAAACAACTGACGCGCTTTCTTCGTATCTCCCTCACCCATAGTCTTTGACACCAGCGCGCCGCCGCCGGAACCAAACATAAAGCCTGTAGATCCCAGGATCATAAGAACCGGCATAATAAAATTTACAGCGGCAAAAGAAGTCTTTCCTACAAAATTAGATACAAAAAATCCGTCCACCACACTATAGATAGAAGTAAATATCATCATGATCATGGAGGGAAAAGTAAACCGCAAAAGTCTTCCGTAATTAAAATGATCAGAAAGTTGAATATGCATCGCTATAACTCCTTTATTTTCTCTCTGAAATCTGCCAGGTATCTCCTGGTCAGGTCCATATAAACAGTTCTTTCTTCCTCCGACCACTGCCCGAATATCTCATTTTCGATCTCAATCACCCGAAGGACTGTATCTGTCGCAAACTGTTTCCCCTTTTCCGTGAGATACACTTTCTTTTTTCTTCCTTTAAATAGTTCAGAACGGATCACCTGATCGGCTTCCAGTTTCCGAAGCGCTGAATTGATGGTCTGCTTGCTGACCCCGGATGTAATATCACTCAGCAGACATTCCCCGCCGTTTATAAAGACCGTATAAAGTATCAGCATGGCGCTGTCCGACAATCCCAGCTTCAGCGCCGCGTCATGGTAAGCCATATCGATCCCGGACACCAGCAGATCGAATTTTCGCATCTGCGCATGAATCTCATGTTCCATTTTATATTCTCCTTGTATGATTTCGTACTGTTATAGTCAGTAGTATAGTACGATTTCATACTATTGTCAAGCTGATTTTTATTTTTTCAAAAGACAGATTCCGTTGCGCAATAAACGCAAAAAAAGCGCTGACTTTTTGTATCAACGCTTTTTGTCTGCTGAAGCTGCTCATCAGCACCTTAACTGTTACAAAAACATATTTTTCACATACTCCCGCATTTCTTCGCGGGATGTAACATTCTTTGCCCCGTTTATGATAGCATTTTGCTCCTCGGCGGAAAGATGGCTGAAACGAATCAGGATATCGGCATGCTGTGCAAGCTCCATGGTAAAGCCAATCGGCAAGTCTCTTTTTTTCAATTGCTCATCACCTCGGTGACAGGATGTGCAATGTGAAAAAAATTATACCTGCGCCTGCTTACATTTTGTAGAGCGATACGGTCAGCACACCCTGATCCGCAGCCGCCTGAATCTGAACAGGCTCCGCAAAAATATTGGTAAATTTTAAATCCAGCGAGCTTCCGGAAACCGTCGCGTCCATTCCCTCCGGAATGTAAGCCACTTTCAGGGAATGGGGATGCCGTTCGGTGGCGGGCAGACCGGCGTTCAGCATGGCTGCATATAACGTAGAGGAAACCTGACAGATTCCTCCGCCAATCCCGGGAACATATTTTTTATTCACGATCATGGGCGCTTCTACATAACCGTTGGCGGCAGTCCTGGGCAAAATGGTCTGCGTGAAAGAAAAACTCTCACCAGGCTGAACCACAACGCCGTTAATCCTGGAGGCAGCCAGCGATACGTTCACTGCACGCGGAATATTCGGACTGTAGGCAGTTGCGTAAGTGCCTATGAGCGTGTCCACCGACGCCGCCACAGAACCCGCAAGCGCCATACCGTCGCCTGCCGCGCTGCGTCCCTCGGCCTTTCCGTATTTCTCGTAGTGGACACAGTAGGCGCGGTAATCGTCTCCGAAGGATGCCTGCAAATCCGGATATTGATTCCGGTACACCAGACAGTTAAATTCTGCGCTTCCCGACCGTCCTTCTGCCAGTCCGCAGTCAAGATAATGGCGGTACAGGCGGTCATGGTCATTGCCAAATACAGCCTGCAGATCCGGATAGGTATTGTAATAATAATCCGCATCAAAAGTCAGACTGGTCAGCTGCATCTGCGCCGCTTCAACAGCCGGCCCGCTTCCCCACAACAGGCAGAAGCACAGGACCGCGGAAATAAAAATGCTTATTTTCCGTTTCATAGTTTTTCTCCTTATTCTGCTTTTTTCATATTGCTTACACAATCTGTTAGCTGATCACATTATACCAAGCGTCAAAGAAGATGTAAAGTTCATGCTGCAATGATCCGCAGAGGATTTTTTATTCTTTATTAATACACTTACACCATAATGATCCTCCGGAAGCGTTCCAAGTCTGCTTTCGTGGTAATCTTAAAATTTCCTTCGTCCCCGGGAATCATGGCGATATCCATATGATCCAGGACGGCAGGCTCTGTGGAACCGTTGATCGTAAGGATACGATTCGGCAGAAGCTTTCGGTTGGCTTCATAATACCTGCCGATGCAGAAAACTTCCGGAGCCTGACCGGCATAGACCTGGCTGCGTTTAAGAAGCGCATCGACTTTTTGGCCGTCCCGGCTCAGATAGACGGTATCTTTCATGGGAAGCACCGGCATCAGGCCGTCGTGTCCCTGCACCGCATCCAGGCAGGCCGTGACCTGGACAGGCGAGAGCAGCGGCCGGGCGGCGTCATGGATAAAGACGTAGCCGGAATCGCCGGCATAAGTCTTTATATCCTGTAAACCATGAAAAATAGAGAGCTGGCGGTTCTCACCCGGCCTGGAGAAGCCGCAGAACTTTTTACACAGGTCTGCCGTTTGCAGCCAGTTCTTTACAGGCTCCTGCCAGGCAGGATCGGCTACGATCTGGATTCCGTCGATTTTATCATGGCAGGATAAGGTTTCTATGCAGTAGGAAATAATCGGCCGGCCTCCTACTTCTATGTATTGTTTGGGTATATCCGCTCCAAGCCGCAGGCCGGTTCCGCCGGATAAAATCAGTGCGATATTCATGTCTTTTTACTCCTGAATAACGATTCATATTTGTATATTCTGTCGCTTCCTGCAGGTAAAAAGTTAAAGATCAGCTTTAAAACTGCAACTCCCGGATTGCGTGCAGGGTATCTCCATAAGGCTTTCCCCTGCCAAAAAGAAGCGTCGTCCCAAGCACAAACCCCCGCACGCCCTTCGACGCAAATTCCAGAATCTTCTCCGCGCTGCAGGCGCCGTCCCAGTAAAGTTCAAAGTCCATATCATCTTTTAAAGCCAACAGGCGGGTGATTTTTTTCCCCACATAAGGAAGGTACATCTGCCCGGCATTCCCCGGGTTGACCGACATAACCAGCACCTTTTTTACAATACGCAGCATCTCCATAACCGTCTCCACAGACGTCCCCGGATTGATGGCGATGCCGGGAATCATCCCCGCGTTAATGATACTTTGCAGCGTGGTAGAAGGATGATATTCGGCTTCCGGATGGATATAGACGGTATCGCCTTTCCTGAGGCTGTTTAAGAACAGGTGAATCCGGTTATTGGGGTGTTCAATCATCAGATGGACGTCCAGAGGCTTTGCCGTGGCGCCCGCAATATAACGCATGTCGTTTAAAGACATGGCAAAATTGGGAACGTAACGTCCATCCATGATATCTATATGGAAGGAATCAATCCCTCCCTCGTCCAGCTCCTTTACTTCTTTTTCCAGGTGTCCGTAGTCGGCGCACATCATGGAAGCCATGAGTTCAAATTGCATACGAATTTCTCCTCTCCTTTCAAACATCCACCGCCTGTATCATAATCGGCTTCCCCGTCAACTGATACAGCCATACGATGGAACTGTGATCCCCATAATAAGCGTCACTTACAGCGATTGCCCTGTCCAGATCAGGGGAATCGTCATAGATACCCCAGCCCGCGTCTTTATATTCCCGTACGATGCTTTCATACTGCTCTTTCAGCTGCGGCCGCATGGAGACAAGCGTCGCTTCGGTCAATGGATGGGGTCTCCATAAAAGCGTCACATCCTCCCGGTTTTCCTCAAAAATACGCAGGTTACGCTCGATTTTGTCAAGCATCGCCTCGCCGCTTTGCAGCAGAGCGCTTACGCTGGTATTATAAAAAATGACCTTTCTTCTGCCGCCGCCTTCCTTTCGGATCTTCTTCTCCCAGTCCTCCGGCAGTTGAAAATCCTTATCTTTCAGATCGCGTACCCGGTCTGCCTTCGGCGAACCCAGGCCCAGGATCTTTTCCTCCCAATAAGAACGCTTATCCTCCCCTGTATATTTTGTCAGCACATCCACATAGACCTGGCGCATGGCTTCCGACTGCACAATCACCCGGTCCGCATTCACCACACCCGGACAGGTACAAAAATGAGAGACGCCCTCCACTGCTTTCTCATCCTCCGGATCAATCTCACCCAGGATAAAATACGGGATGTAGACCAGCTGATCCGTGTACTGCTTCAGATTCCCGGAGTAGAAAAACGGATGGACGCTGGTCACATAATTCTCATTATCATAGGGATTGTGGATGAAAATCACATCCGGCCTGCGGTCCGCAAAATCATATTCCCTGTAATCGACCACCGGCACGTCCTCCGGGTACAGATCTCCCTCATAATGCATTTCCCGGAAACTCCCGTCCGGATTTTTATCAAAATAGGGAATCGGCACCACATAGGCGTCGCAGTTGGCATCCTCTGCGGCGGCCCGCCAGACACTCTCCAGCGAATCCCACATGGAAGCCTTATAAGGAAGAAATACCGCCTCTGTCCGGACCGGAATATCATTCCTTAAGCTGTTCCTGACCTGAACCAGCTTTTTCTGCAAAGCTTTGCAGATGCCGCCCGTGTTCACCGGCAGGCAGTCCCTGACCGCCTCGTAAAGCTGATAAATCTGTTCGCAATATTCTTCTAACAGACGGACTGTCGCCGTACCTTCTCCTTCAGCCGTTTCAATCATCGTACCCGTTTCGATCGCCGCTTCCTGGCACTGTTCTGCCAGATCCAGAACAACGCCGGAATCGTTCCGCTCCAATGATCGTTTTATTTCCTTATGCGCCTGCTCCAATAATGAAACCGTCTTCTCGGCCCGCGCTTTCTGTGATTTTCTCATCCTCGTTTCCTCTTTATCTGCTACTGTTTTTCATCCGTCACCGGATATTATTTCCGATCACATCCTTTATATCGGTCATCCTGCCAAAAAAAGGATCTTCAATTTTCAAAGAAAGAAAGTCCTCATCTTTTATCTGTATCTGATTCACAAGCGACAAAAATAACTCCCCGAGTTTTTTATTTCCTTCTCTCGCTTTCTCGGGAAGAATCCTCAGATACTCCTCAAAGTATGTAATCATCCCCTCCTGCGCTCTTTCAAAGCACCGGATATCCCGTTCACTCCTTGTCTCAACCGCAAATACAGGATTTCCGTCCCCGCCAAATTCCTCAAGCTGCGGATAGGGAGACGTCAGCATCGTTTCCAGGATATAGTAGTTATCAAATATCATACTCGCGTCTCTCTCCTCATCCAGATAGAACGGCTGGATATCCAGTCCTTTATCCGCCATGAACTCCGGTTCAAGCTGTAAAAAATAGAAGCCCTTTATATGCTGTGAAAATAACCTCTGTAAATACATCTGCACAGTCCCTTTGGCGACAAAATCAAATAACGCCGTATTTTCTTCCTGTATATCCAGCTTTTTTATATATTTTCTGTAATTGCTGCGCTGCCTGCGGGCTTTCGCAAGTATTTCCCTGTCCCGCTTTCCCTGTTTCAGATCACAAGCAGCGATCCCAAAACGTGTCCTTAATGATTCCTCCGGTACTCCGAAATACTTCATGCTGTCAATATACGCAATGTCCTTTTCATTTTCCACGCCGGCGCGGACCGCCGCTGTCCGTGAAGCAAGAAAATATACCGATTTCGTCCGGGGCGATACTTTTCTGAATAACCGGCCGATCAGGTATCCGTCCCGGGCACCAAACAGGATCTGCTTAAAATTCTGCTCCTCCGCCTTCTCCTTCAGCCACAGAACAAAATCGGTGATCACAGGCGCGCAGAACAAATATCCGATCTGAAAGGCGTCGGATACAGATAACGCGCGGTCTTCCTCCTCAAACCAGAACGGGCTGTTAAAAAGCTCCGCAATCAACATTCCTGCCTTCAGACGATCCGAAATCGTCCGGATCTCGTTTTCCATACCCAGCCCGCCCAGGGCGTCAAATAAATCCTCCCCGCTGAAGATCCGACAGGCGGTTATCCCGTTTGCCGACGCTGTCTCAATATCCGAGATCTCGTCGTCCCCTATGTGCAGGATTTTCTTTGTTTCGTACTCGCCCTGCAGCACCTGAAATAATCCCTGTGTCTTGGAAATCCCATATTCGCAGGAGACAATTGCCTTGTCATAGCCCGTCAGCGCAAACCTGTCCAGGATCGCTTTTATCTGTTCCAGAGAATAGTAACTGTCTGTTGTAATCACGACCTGTTTCCCGGCTTCAACCGCCTTATAAAAGACGTCCCGCATTCGTTTCCTTATAACCATAACAGAAAGATCGATCTCCCACTCCATCGACGCCAGCTCAGACGCAGTTATAAAATTGCCGCCTGTTTTCTGTAATACAGATTCGTAGATCTGTGTAAGCCCCGGCGCTTTATCTTTAGAAAGCTCCTTCTCCGCCGCCAGACGAAGTTTCGCAAAATCAGGGATATACAGCCCGTCCTCCCGCAGTCTCAGATCCATCAGTTCAAACAAATCCGTATAGGAACGTACCTTCCTTGTAACCAGCGTGTCAAACAGATCAAAACTCACCACATCTGCCCTGTTTATCTCTTCGAGCAGTTCACAAAACGTCTTTCCCTCCAACTGCCTGAAGTCATAAGATACGTTTTTTCTTTCTAAAAGATTACGCCCCCTCACATCATAAAGCGCAATCTGATTTCTCCGGCAAAATTCCCCGATCCGCCTGGCAATCACTTTACAGGAACCCGGACGCGCCACAACGATCATCAGCCGCACCCCTTTTAAAAAAGCTTCTTCGAGGGAAATGACCGGGCAGCCGTATAGTTCCCCGCCTTCCTGAAAACCGTCCAGCAGGCCGATCACCGATACGCTGTCTCCCAGTTCAGACAAAAATCTCTCCGTCTCCGTACCCAGGCCGTAAAGCGCGATCTTCCGGTCCTGATATTCTGTTAATAACTCCTTTATGTCACCCATTTGCCCGTCCCCCCGGCCGCTCCCACAGCGTCCGAATCTCTCCTTTTGCAAAAATTTATAAACAAAAAATCCTGACATAAGCTTCTTGGTTTTATCTTCCATACTTATATCAGGATTTTTCTGTCATTATTTTGTTAAATTGTTAAAGCTGGCTTTTTATTCCTCCAGGCCCAGCCATTCCTTCACAGTCGCCACGTCATAGCCTATCCCTTCCGCAATCATTTTCACATCCAGCCCCATGTTATAAAAGCTGCGGGCATTTTTCTGAGCAGTTTTTAAAGCGCCCCTTTCTTCTCCAATCCGCCTGCCCCTTTCTTCTCCAATCCGCCTGCCCCTTTTTTCTCCAATCTGCTCTGACTCTATCCTCATCTCTTCGATTGCCTGGCACATGTCAATTTTCTCCTCCTTCTCATCATATTTCAAACCTGTGTTTGTGACCGCTTCCATCACATCCACAGCCCTGCGCTCCACGCTTTGGAAGCGGTCTTTATGTATCTTCAGTATT